>CAIOJS010000331.1 GCA_903858655.1 uncultured bacterium
CATGTCAATCTATAGCATGAGCGGACAACTCATTTATACTGATGAATTGATTGATGTGACTGACTTCGTCAACAAACCGATTGACCTGAAATTATATCCGAAGGGTATGTATTTCATCAAATTGGTGTCGAAAGATTATTCGCATATCGAGAAAATCATTATCGAATAAAGTTTGTTTCATTTAACTTGATAAAAAACGGAGGGTATTGCCCTCCGTTTTTTTTTATTTTAGTCTGCATGGTATTGATTACCCACTTATATATAATCCTTTGTTGTTGCTAAGGATGGAATCATGCTTGGATGCGTTTTTAATGCTGCTACATAAGGTTATGGTGGTTTTGTAATGCTATGAGTAAGGGATAGGTTGGTTGTTGTTTTTGTCGTATTTTGGCTTGTCTATAGTGATTAAAATATTTTTATTTCAACAACGTTTATAATTTTCAGTATTTTTGTAAAAATTCTCACTCATGAAAGCTTATATTAAATTATTTCGACCGATTAACTTGCTGCTTCTGATTCTGACTCAATACTTGGTGTTGTTTTATTTGATACGTCCCATCTTGTTGTTGAGCAATTATGATATCGTTGTGTCGCATTTTGATTTTGCTATGTTCGTTCTGAGCAACGTGCTGTTGGCTGCGGCGGGATATGCAATCCTTGATTATTATGATATAACGGTTGCGGATGCTTCGAATAAGGATGGGGCTGAAAGCATCATCCCAAAGAAAAAGAAATATATGATTAATATGGTGCTCAACACGATTGCGTGCTTGCTTGGATTCTATTGCGCTTTTCGTGTGGGGAATTTCAAGTTGGGCTTTTTGCCTGTGGTTATTTCTTTGGCGCTTTTCTACTATTCTCTGAAATATAAGCGGCAGTTTGTGACAGGCAATATCGTTATTGGGTTGGTTGTGGCTTATGCTATATTGGTTGTGTGGTTGTTTCAGTTCTTTGCTATTAAGTCGGATCCCTTGGTGTTTGTGGCGGCAATCAATTGTTTCGTGATTATATCGGTTTTTGTTGGTGGTATGGCGATTTTGGCTTTTTTGATAACAGTTGTTCGGCAGATGGTGGGCGATATTGAAGATCGTGAGATGGATAAGATGAAGGGCTATGACACTGTGGCTGTCCGTTTGGGCAAACAGAAAGCCCGCAAAATCATTCTGTGGATTAGTGTTTTCACTATAATGCTGTTGGCTTTGGCGCAATATGAGTTGTATGAGGATTTCACTACGACGGCTTTGTATCTGTTTGTGTTGCAAATCATGTTTATCTATTTTCTGGTGATGCTGATGCGGGCTAAGGAGAAAGCGCAGTATCACTTTCTCAGTAATTTCTTGAAGATAATGATGCTTGCCGGGTTGCTTTCCACACAGATGCTTTCGATAAATTTTTAGGTTGGATGGGCGAAGGATGGTGAGTTTTGGCAGATGCTTTAAACCACTTAGACACTAAGATCACTAAGATACACTAAGATTTTTATCCACCATAAATTCCCTAAGATATATCTTAAAATAAACCTGTTTCATTTGATACACATTTCTATCTACATTCAAAAGCTTCTTATCTCATGATATTAAATCAAAAACTAAAGGATTATCGGATTATTTTGGCATCGGCTTCGCCACGTCGGAAGGAATTGCTGTCGGGTTTGGGTTTGACCTTCGAGGTGATGGTTCGAGAAGTGGAGGAAGTGTGTCCTGTACATTTGCGTCGGGAAGAGATTCCTTTGTATTTGGCTGAGTTGAAAGTCGCTGCTTTTGATGCGCAGGAGTTTGGGGATAAGACGCTCATCATTACGGCTGATACTATCGTTTGGTTGAATGATACGATGCTCAACAAGCCAAAAGATCGCGAAGATGCAGTGATGATGCTGTCGCAGATTTCAGGACAGACCCATGAGGTGTTTACGGGCGTTTGTATTAAAACTAATGCGCACCAGCTTTCGTTTTATGCTGAGTCAAAAGTGAAGTTTCGCCATCTCAGTATGGAAGAGATTGAATGGTATATAGACAGTTGCCAGCCCTACGATAAAGCAGGCGCTTACGGCATACAAGAATGGGTGGGCTATATAGGTATAGAGCATATAGAAGGGTCTTTTTATAATGTGATGGGACTGCCAATGCAGATGCTTTATAAGGAATTGATGAAGGTTTAGAAACTGCCATGTTTATCATAAAAGAAAATGGACAGTTTGCTTTTGTGGATAAAAATACGGTGAAAATACAGTTTCAGCCATAGATGCTAAAGGCGATTACACCTTCACGGCATACGAAATTGATCCTATGCTGTTGTCAACGGGGGAATTGAGGAAGAAGTTGGGATTTGAATAGAGGGAGGATGAATGCTACCTAAACATTGATGGCAATCGTTTTTCAATGTGCAGTTTAATTTTTAATGAATGCGATTCGATCACTTCAGAATGCGATTCGATCACTTCGGAATGCGATTCGACCACTTCGAAATGTGATTCGACCACTTCGAAATGCGATTCGATCACTTCGGAATGCGATTCGACCACTTCGAAATGCGATTCGACCACTTCGAAATGTGATTCGACCACTTCGAAATGCGATTCGACCACTTCGGAATGCGATTCGACCACTTCGGAATGCGATTCGACCACTTCGAAATGCGATTCGACCACTTCGAAATGCGATTCGACCACTTCGAAATGCGATTCGACCACTTCGAAATGCGATAACAGGTATGGTTTATTAAGAGTCGAAGGGATAGCTAGGTGGCACGCGCGCAAGGGATTGGAACGGAAAGCCCACAGGGGCGTTATTCAGCCCCGAGGACTTGGAGAGGAAAGCCCGACCCCCCGATTTTCTCGGGGGGATGCGCCCAAAAGAAGATCCAAGTTCCAAGATCCAAGATCCAAATTCCAAGAACCAAATTCCAAGATTTAAATCCCAAGATCCAAATATCAAATACCAAGGTATAAATACTTTTTTCTATTGCTTTTTGCTTATTTCAAGTAGGTGTCGAGCCAACGGAAGAATTCGCGTTGCCATAGGACGGCGTCTTGGGGTTTGCTGACGAAATGTGTTGCGTTGGGGAAGAAGAGGAAACGGCTGGGGATGTTTTGGAGTTGGGCAGCGTCAAAGGCTTGCATGCCCTCGGTGTAGGGGATGCGGAAGTCGTTGCCGCCGTGGATGACCAATATGGGGGTGTCCCATTTGCCGACAAATTTGTGAGGGGAGAATTCGTAGCTTTTGGGTTGGGGGGATTTCCAATAGGGACCGCCTAAGTCGTGATTGGCAAACCATAGTTCTTCGGTGGTGCCATACCAACTTTCGAAGTTGAACATGCCGCAATGGGCAATGAAGGCTTTGAAACGATGGTTGTGGTTTCCGGCAAGCCAATAGACAGAGTAGGCTCCATAGCTGGCTCCGACGGCGCCGAGTTTGTCGGCATTGACGAAGGGTTCTTTGGCGAGGGAATCAATGGCAGAGAGGTAATCGAGCATGTTTTGTCCGCCATAGTCTTGGGCGATTTCGTCGTTCCAAGCTTGTCCGAAACTTGGCAAGCCGCGGCGATTGGGGGCGACGATGATATAGTCGTTGGCAGCCATCATCTGAAAGTTCCAACGATAGGAGAAGAACTGACTTACGGCGCTTTGGGGTCCGCCTTGGCAGTATAATAAGGTGGGGTATTTTTTTGTTTTGTCGAAGTTGGGGGGATAAATTACCCAAACTAACATTTTCTTTTTGTCGGTGGTGGTTATCCAACGTTCTTCTACCCTACCTAGGGTGATGTTGTCGAGAATGGCTTTGTTGGTGAAGGTGAGTTGTACCTCGTTGGTCAGTCCTTTGAGGGCATCGAGACGATAGATTTCGGAGGGTTTGGACATGGACATTTGGACGCCTAACATGAGTTTGCCATCGGCAATGAGTTCGGTGTAGTCGTGAACGCCTGTAGTGAGTTGTATGATTTTTTTGGCAGCGACATCGGCACTGAAGATCTGACAAGTGGCATTGGTATAACTTAGGAAATAAATAAATTTGTTATCGTCACTCCAACGCATATTGGTGGCACCTTCGGGGAAGTTTTCGCTGAGGTCGGTCATGGTTTTGGCTTTGAAGTCATAGACCATCAGGCGTTTTTTGTCGGATTCGTAGCCTGGGGTTTTCATGCTGCTCCATGTGAGTTTGGTTCCGTCGGGAGAAAAGACAGGGTCTTGGTCGTAGCCGAGCATGCCGTCGGTGAGATTGGTGGTTTGGTTGGTTTCTACATTGAAAAGATAGATATCGGAGTTGGTGCTGAGGGCTTCGGCTTTACCGTTGAGTTTGCGGCAGGTGTAGGCAATGGTTTTTGAATCGGGACTCCAAGCGATTTGTTCTAAGCCGCCGTCGGGCGTTAAAGGAGAATCAAAACGTTGGTCTTTCATGATGTCTTGGGGACCTGAAACAGCGCCGTCGGCATAGTTAGCAAGGATTATGTGGCTATAGGAATAGTCGCTCCAACTGTCCCAATGGCGATAGAGTAAATCGTCAATGATGCGGGCATCGGCTTTGGGCAAATCGGGATACATATCGGTGACGTTTTTGTCGAGTTTGATGTCTTGGAGGTAGAATATATGCGTCATGTCGGGGGCATAAGCAAAGCCATTGATGCCGCCTTCGACCTTGCTGACTTGTTTTTTGCCGGAGCCATCGGGATTCATTTCCCATAGTTGGGAATCGCCACTTTCGGAAGAGAGGTATGCGATTTTCTTTCCATCGGGACGCCACACGCCGTTGTATTCACCGGAGGGAGAGTTGGTGAGGTTTACAGGAGTTCCGCCTGTGACAGGGATGACAAACAAATCGCGGTTGCCTTTGTTCTCGGTCAGGTTATAATAGGTGGTGCCATAGAGTATGGTCTTTTTGTCGGGGGAGAGTTGAATGTCGCTGACTCTGCCAAACTTCCACATCAGTTCGGGCGTCATGCGATTTTGAGAAAAGAGATTCATGCTCAAAGTTATAAGAACGATGAACGAAATAAGGATTTTTTTCATAGCAATAGTGATTAAATGAAATTATTAATGTGATGTTTTGTCAAGGCGGTTCATGCCTTCGACGGCTTTATCGTAGTTGACTCTGATTTTTAAGGCTTGTTGATAGTCTGCGCGGGCGCTTTTGATGTTGCCCATCTTCTCGTAAGCAAAGCCACGGTTAAAATAGGCTTCGACATAGTTTGCATCGCATTTGATGGCATCGGAGAAATATTTGACAGCATCCTCGTAGGAGCCTAATTCAACCAAATAAATATATCCGATGTTGTAGTGGGCATATTTGTAGGTAGGGTCAATTTGAATTATGATGGTGTATTTCGCAATGGCTTTTTGAAAATCGCCGACTTGCTGATAGAACAAAGCCAAGGCGTATAGGGCTTCGATGCTTTTGGGGTTCAAATTCAAAGCGTTGTTGAAATAGTCAATAGCCAAAGCACTGCGTTTGACTGAATACATCAAGCCCAATTGCATATAGGCATGGAAATATTGTTGGTCTTTTTCAATAGCTTTTTCGAAACTCTTGACGGCTTTCAAGGTATCGCCCACATCTTTCAATGCCATACCACGAATGAAATCAGCTTTCGCATTCAAATTATCAATCTTTTGCGCTTTGTCAATGAATTCAAAGGTCTTTTTATAATCCTTTTGATAGAAATATAATTCGGCGAGTTTCAGCAAGGCTTCTGCATCATTCGGATTCAGCTCGCAGGCTTTGTTCAAAGCGTCCAAACAATTCCTGAGTTTTCCGGTAGCAAAAAAGACATCCGACAAGGTGCGCATGTAGGCAGAATTCTTCGGGTCTAAGGTGATGGCTTTGTTCACATCCGAGAGTGCTTTGTCGGGGTCTTTATTTAGCAGATACCAAGCGGCTCTTTGGTCGTAGAGTTTAGGGTCTTTAGGGTTCTCGGCGATTTTCTTGTTTATGGCATCCAAAGTAACTTGTAGGGAATCGGGTTTCGTGGCACTTTCTGTCTCACTTTTTTTGGGTCCTCCACAAGCAACAATCAAGACACAAAGCAGCAGCAAGAAAGCATTATTGATAATTTTCATACCGATGGAATCGAATTATTTGAGTTTCTCTCTGATAAGCAATTCGATTTCGTCGGCAAGTTCGGTGTTGTCTAACAAAAGTGATTTCACGGCTTCTCTGCCTTGACCGAGTTTGGTTTCATTATAACTAAACCATGAGCCGCTTTTCTTGATGATTTCTTTGTCAACGCCCAAGTCAATAATCTCTCCAATTTTGGAAAAGCCTACGCCATAAACGATGTCTAATTCGGCTAAACGGAAAGGCGGAGCCACTTTGTTTTTCACCACTTTCACACGAATACGGTTGCCAACGATGTCTTCACCTTCTTTGATTTGATTTATTTTACGGATATCAATACGAACCGAAGCATAAAACTTCAAGGCATTACCCCCCGTGGTGGTTTCAGGATTGCCAAACATCACACCAATTTTTTCGCGCAATTGGTTGATGAAGATACAGCAACAGCCTGTTTTGCTGATAGTAGCCGTGAGTTTACGCAAAGCTTGCGACATCAAACGCGCATGCAAACCCATTTTTGAATCGCCCATTTCGCCATCAATCTCGCTTTTTGGAGTGAGGGCTGCCACGGAGTCAATCACGATAATATCTATGGCGCCCGAACGTATTAGATTTTCGGTGATTTCTAAAGCTTGTTCGCCATTATCGGGTTGCGAAATCAAAAGGTTTTCGATATCCACACCCAATTTGCGGGCATAGCTGCTGTCAAAAGCATGTTCCGCATCAATGAAAGCAGCAATGCCGCCTTTCTTCTGCGATTCAGCAATAGCATGCAAAGCTAAGGTTGTTTTACCTGATGATTCAGGTCCGTAGATTTCAATCACTCTGCCTTTTGGAAAACCGCCCACGCCCAAAGCTATATCAATGCCGATGGAACCTGAGGAAATAACTTCTATGGATGAATCGGGCTTATCGCCTAATTTCATGATAGTTCCTTTTCCGTAACTTTTCTCGATCTTATCGAGCGTAAGCTGCAATACTTTTAATTTCTCGCTATTGTTGCTTGCTTCTTTTTTTGAATCAATTTCTTTTGCCATAATGTATATGTTTTATTTTTTAATATTAAGTTCACTTAGAATTTGCTGCGCATGATCAGCGTTTTTCACTTTTTCGATAACAGCTTCAATGATGCCTGTTTTTGATATCACGAAAGTGGTGCGATTGATGCCATCAAACGTCCTGCCCATAAATTTCTTGGGACCCCAAACGCCATAGAGATTGATTATCTTTTTATCGGTGTCGGCAATCAATGGAAACGGCAATTTGAATCGCGAAATAAAAGCCTGATGTGAATTTTCATTATCAGCACTCACACCAATAACAACAAAGCCTTTATCGAGTAATAAGGCATGATTATCACGCAAATTGCATGCTTCCAAGGTGCATCCGGGCGTATTATCTTTGGGATAAAAATACAAAATCACTCGTTTTCCACGATATTGCGTTAAGCTAATTGATACGCCGCTCTGAGCAATACCAATAAATTCAGGAGCTTCATCTCCTACTTTTAATACTCCATCTTCTTCTTTTAATAGTTCCATAATTCAAATTTTAAATCTTTACAAAAATAAGCGAATTTTTCGGAATAATGACACATTAAAGCATATTATTTTTATGAACAATTATTTTTAAGTTTAGAAACCCCTGATTTAGTAAAGCATCCGGGGTGTTTTTATCTCTCAGAAAATATCAGTTATTAGTGGCACGCAATTTTTTAGTACTTTTGCACCTCTTAAAAAAACCATATCATGACAAACGAAAATTTACTTAGCCCAGATTATATATTTGAAGTTAGCTGGGAAGTATGCAATAAAGTGGGCGGTATTTACACAGTAATCTCTACCAAAGCTCCATCCATATTTGAAAAACTCAAAGATAATTATATCCTTATCGGTCCCGATGTTTGGAAAGAAACCCGCTCGAATCCCGAATTTATTGAAGACAAATACCTTTACAAATCGTGGTGCGAGAAAGCCGAAAGCGAAGGATTGAAGTTCAAGATAGGGCGCTGGAATATCGCAGGAAAGCCCATTGTGGTGCTGGTTGACTTCACTACTTTCTTCGCACAAAAAGACCTTGTATTTTCCAATCTGTGGGAAAAATATCGCCTCGATTCCATTTCCGGTCAATGGGATTATGTGGAACCTGCCTTATTTGGCGTGGCGGCTGCACGAATTATTCAAAGCTTCTATGAGTACAATCTTTCAGCTCACGACCGTATCATTGCTCAGTTTCATGAATGGATGACGGGAACAGGTGTGCTCTATCTAAAAGATCGCGCGCCACAAATTGCCACCGTGCTAACCACCCATGCCACCGTGTTGGGACGTTGCATTGCTGGAAACAAATTACCGCTTTATGGTCACCTGACGGATTATAATAGTGAATCGCTGGCTCGCAGCATGGGTGTGGTATCCAAATACTCTTTAGAAAAAATTGCCGCCCAACAAAGTGATAGTTTCACCACCGTTAGCGAAATCACCGCAAATGAATGTACCCATTTCTTGGAAAAAAGCGTGGATGTCGTCACACCTAATGGATTCGACGATTCTTTTGTGCCTAATGCTGATGACTTTGACGACCGACGCAACACGTCGAAACAAAGAATTAAACATGTCTCTCAAGCCTTACTCAACCAAGAGCTGCCCGACGATACCCTTTATATACTAAATAGTGGCAGATACGAGTTTACCAACAAGGGTATTGACCTATATATTGATGCCTTGGGGCAACTCAACAAAAACGACAACCTAAAGCAAAACATCGTGGCGTATATTGCTGTCCCTGCCAATAATTTGGGACCATCCCACGACCTCATCCATCGGATGCAGCAACCCAACTATAACGAACCGGTGAGCGAAGATTTCTGCACCCATTTCTTAAATGATTACGACGCGGATGCCATGATAATTCGCATCAATGCCAATAACTTAAAAAACGCACCAACCGACAAAGTAAAAATCATTATCGTTCCATGTTATTTGGATGGACACGACGGCATATTCAATTGCAATTATTATGATTTTCTCATAGGGTTCGACCTAACAGTTTTCCCATCCTATTACGAACCTTGGGGCTACACGCCTCTGGAAAGTATTGCTTTTCATATACCCACCATCACCACCACCCTTGCAGGTTTCGGCGTTTGGGCGTTATCAAAATCACCTGATATTGGTAAATTTGTTAGCGTAATAACTCGTGATGATGACAACAGTGCCCATGTCACAGATATCATTGCTATGCGAATTCTTGAATTTATTAATTGTCCTGAAGAAGAAAAAAATCATGCTCGCGAAAAGGCATTTGAGTTGTCGCGATTAGCACTTTGGAAACATTTGGTAGTTAACTATTTTGAAGCTTATGATATTGCCCTCCAAAAAGCAGACAGTCGTTCCGAGCTTTACAAATCAAAGGCACAATCCATTCAACTCGAGTTGCATCCCAAAGAACAACTCAATCCCATCTGGAAAAAGATACTCATACGTCCCAGCGTTCCCGAGAAACTTTCTTCATTATACAAGCTTACACGAAATCTCTGGTGGACATGGAACTCGGAAGCCATTGACTTGTTCGAGATGATTAATCCTGCTTTGTGGGAAAGCTGCAAACAAAACCCCATTGTGGTGCTCGAATCCTTGACCTTTGATGATTATAAGGCATTGGAACGCAACACCGCTTTTCTTGAAAAACTCGACGCCGTTTACCGACAATTTTCTGCCTATTTGTGCAATGGACCCGAGAAACCGCAAGAACAGGTTGCCTATTTCAGCATGGAATTTGGTTTGCATCATTCTTTGAAGATATATTCAGGCGGATTGGGAATCCTTGCAGGCGATTATTTGAAACAAGCTAGCGACTCCAATGCAAATATGATTGGTGTGAGTTTGTTATATCGTTATGGCTATTTCGACCAAAGCATTTCCCTTTTGGGCGATCAAATTGCGTCCTATCCTCCCCAAAAGTTTTCGCATTTGCCTTTGATTCCTGTTCGCAATGAACCCGCTACCGACAATGACGTCAATAATTGGCTCAAGGTGCAGATTGCTGCGCCCGGAAGAACCATTATTGCCAAAGTATGGCGCGTGGATGTTGGCAGAACTTCACTCTATCTTTTAGATACCGATATCGAAGAAAATTCGGCAGAAGACCGCGGCATCACCCATAGTTTATATGGCACAGGCTCCGAACTGCGTTTCAAACAGGAGTTATTGTTGGGCATTGGTGGCATTCGCGTCCTTGAGCAATTGGGCATGAAACCCGACATCTATCATTGCAACGAGGGGCACGCAGCCTTCATTGGCATCGAACGCCTCAGCAAATACATCCAAGAAGAAAACCTTACCTTTAATGAAGCTGTCGAGGTGGTCAAATCATCCACCTTATTCACCACGCATACTCCAGTCCCTGCAGGTCACGACACCTTTAGCGAAGATATTTTGCGCACCTACATGCCCCACTACGCCAACCGCTTAAACATAAGTTGGGACACCTTCATGAATCTCGGAAAGGTGCACGAAAACAAACCCGATGAAGATTTCAGCATGAGCGTGCTGGCTGCGAATCTTTCTTCCGACATCAACGGTGTGAGCAAAATACATGGCAAAGTCACCAGTCGCATGTTTACCAATATGTACCCGGGCTACTTCGCCGAAGAGTTACACATCGGTTATGTTACCAACGGAGTCCATTTCCCTACTTGGGTTTCGAAACGTTGGAAACGATTGTACGACGCAACTTTCAACCCTGAATACATTCACGACCAATCGAACGCCGATTATTGGCATAAGATTTACGAGGTGGACGACGCAACCATTTGGAATATTCGCCAAGAGGAACGCACCGATTTGATTTCTTTTCTGAGCAAACGGCTGATGAAAGAAATGACCATCCGTCAAGACAATCCCCAAAACATTTTTAACATTGCCGAAAACTTGGATCCCAAAGCCCTTACCATTGGTTTCGCTCGTCGTTTCGCCACCTACAAAAGAGCGCATCTTTTGTTTTCAAACTTGAAACGACTCTCCGAAATTGTCAACAACAAAGACTTTCCCGTTCAGTTTGTCTATGCCGGAAAAGCCCATCCCAACGACAAAGCGGGGCAAGATTTGATCAAAAAGATTTATGACATTTCCAACATGCCCGAATTTGTCGGAAAGATTTTGATTGTTGAGAACTACGACATCGAAGTGGGCAAAAAACTCACCCAAGGAGTTGACATTTGGCTCAACACGCCCACACGTCCACAGGAAGCCTCAGGCACAAGTGGTGAGAAGGCGGTGATGAATGGCGTGATGAATTTCAGCGTTTTGGATGGCTGGTGGGCTGAGGGCTATAAACCCGAAGCAGGTTGGGCGCTCAAAGAAGAACGCACCTATCAAAACCAGGATGCGCAGGATGCTCTCGACTCCGTAACGATTTACAACATTTTGGAAAACGAAATCGTGCCCATGTTCTACAATCGCAACAGCGAAAACATCCCTACCGAATGGGTCCAACGCATCAAAAACACCATCGCACTCATTGCCCCCGAATTCACCATGAAACGTATGTTAGACGACTATCGCTGCAAATATTACAACCATATTGCCAAACGTTCCGCATTGATGATATCAGATAATTTTCTGAACGCTCGCAAACTGGCTGCATGGAAACAAAAAATGCTCCGCTCATGGGAAAGCATCGAAGTGATTGCCATCAACACTACCGACTCCAACAAGAAACCATTGGGCTTGGGCGAAAAATTCTACGCCGAAATCAAACTAAAACTTAACGAAATCAGCGGAAACGATGTGGGTATCGAAATCCTGTTTGCCCAAAAATTAAACGACCGCGTGGATAAAATCCTCAACCGCTATCTAATGCAGATTCGTGAAACACAAGGAAGCGAAGTAACCTTCTATTTCGAGATGCCTGCCGAGTCCGTCGGCGTGTTCGATTATGCTTTCCGTGTCTTCCCGCAACATGCCTTGCTCGCACATCGCCAAGATTTCAGCTTGATGAAGTGGTTGTAAACCTTGATTTTAGATATTAGATAGTCAATTGGGATTTTAAATCAAAAATCTCAAATCTCCTATTTCGCTTTCTCCTCAGCAGGTTTCTGAATGAGATAATAGCAAAATATACACGTCGCTTTCAGATTGATGTGGCGGCTAAGCTTTTCTTTTGTTTCTGAAGAAACATAAGGCGCAATGATTTCTGCCCGTTCAAAATAGTTCACCAAATTTTCTGCAGAGGTAATGCCTAAATGAAATTTCATGCCCGTATTGGGAGGAGTTTGGTTGCGAGTTTGACTTATATACAAACTATTATCAATAGCTTGTTGCACAGGGGAAGCATGTCCCAATATTTTTTCTTTTGCTAATGCTATAATTTCAGTCTGATTTTTTGATGTGAAAGGTATCTGAAAAAGTTGTTTAGATAATTCATCAAAATGCTTAGTAAATTCTTGCAATGATGGCTTCAAATCTTGCTGCGTATGTTTCAGTTGACTAAACTTCATGCTATTGAGCAACGGAAAATCCCACAAAGGAATCTTAATAAAATCGCAAGAGGCATCATTTGCAACAATGATATCCACATATTCGAATAGCTCTTCTACAACACTATCAAATGACATAATGAATTCGTTTTCCTTAATACCAGTGATAAGTGTAGGAATATATTCGTCCTCCTGGTTTTTTTCCATATCTCCTAATGGAAAAGCCAAATACCACGATTCATCATCTGCAAATCCAACTAATTCAAACAATTTGAATTCTGTCAATCTTAAAGTAAAATATTCCTTTAATTGTTTTCTCAACTTATTCAGTATAGACCTATATTGTCCAATGACTTTCAACGAAGGTAAATCTTTTGCCTTTTTACGAATTAATTTTTGAACATAATCATGAGAATCTCTAACAAATTCAATTTGTTTTAAAAATTCAGGTTGGTTTTGATAAAAATGAAATATCTGTTCAATAATCACTATGTCGGGCAATTTCTCAAGTTCAACGTAGGCGATAATTTCGCTTGACGTTCCTGATGCTAAAAGAAAAACTTCAGAAAGTAAGGTGTTAGGATACATACATGCTGCATCATTAAAAAAATCTATCCGTGAAGGTTTCTTATTTAAGTTAGCTATTTTCATAATGTTACAGATTTTATTTGACTAATATTGTTTGATGTTTTTATCATTCACAATGCAAATTTACACACTTTCCTCTTACCAAATCCCTTTATCAAAAAATATTCTTATAATTCATCATGCCGCTCCCCCTTCCTCCTCCGACTTCCAACTTGTCACATACGAAAATACACACGTAACATCCAAATTCATCGTCCGTTTCAGCCTATCTTTTATCTCTGAAGCCACATAAGGCTCTATCATTTCAGCTCGCAGATAATAATCCACAAGCGTTGCTACAGAGGTGATGCCCAAGTTAAATTTCACACTGCAATTTGAATTCATTTGATTACGTATTTGACTTAAATAAAGACTATTGTCAATAGCTTCTTGCACTTTAGCAGCATTTGAAACAATTTTGGTCATAACTGTATTTTTTATTTCATTTTGATTCTTTGGAATGAAATGTATTTTAAAAAGTTCTTCCCAAGCTTCATTCAAGTGTGTACTAAAAGATAGCATGGCTGTATTCAAATCCTGCTGCGTATATTTAATTTGCTTGAATTTTATAGTGTCTAATAAAGGAAAATCCCATAATGGAATCTTGATAAAATCACAAAAAATATCATCAGATTTATCTAAATCAATAAATGTAAAAAGCTGTTCAACAATACTATTTAAGCTGAATAAGTACTGCCTTTTTTCAATAAAATGGACTATCCCAGGAATGAAACTATCTTCTTTATTCCCATCTGTATGCTCAAGCGGGAATGACAATTGCCATGTCTTATC
>CAIOJS010000332.1 GCA_903858655.1 uncultured bacterium
AAGAAAATAGGCAAAGGCAAGAGTCACCATTACAAACGGGATTCATTGCTTTTTGGGGTTTTAGTTTTTGCTGATTTCTAGGCGCAGACAGCAAGCATGCCTTCCTGTAACACACAACTGTGCAGCGTCAGAAAAAGTTGATGCTTTCTGGTGGAAATGCGCATCACTTTCCCACTCGCATCGCCAAGCCATGCTTTTCTTTGCACGATGCAAACTATTTCAGATGCAAACTATTTCTTGACAAGCAAAAACAGTCTCCCTATACTTTAAAAGCTCGAAAGTAATACCTTATCAAATTGGATCATTTCACAGCGCTCTGTGAATGACCCGCTTCTGGGCATTCCTACAAACCATATAAGGAGAACAAGAGTATGAAAGGGGATGAGAGGAAATTCAACCGCAGACAATTCATGAAAAATTCAGCCTTGGTTTCAGCAGGACTTTTATTGAGTTCGTCAACGACTACCCTAATCTCAGGATGCAGCCATTCATCGGACTGGAAGGGCATTTCTTTTCCTCGGCTGCTCCTGCATAACTTCAAGCTTTTTAACGGCGTGGATAACAAGCTCCACGAGGGCCAGATGCTGCTGATCGAAGGAGGGATTATAAATAATATTGATAGGTTAGCAGATCTCACAAAATTTAGCAATTACAAGATATATGACCTAAAGGGAAAAACGCTCATGCCTGGGCTCATCGACAATCATGTGCACATTACTGTGCCTCTTATGTTCAAGATCAACGCCAATGCTGTAATGCAAATGAACCAGCAGATCGTGAACAACTTCCGAAGTTGCGTGATGCACGGCGTCACTACCGTGCGTGATGTGGGTGGTTTCCCAGGTAAAATTGACAAATATCGCAACCTGTCTGATAAGAACGAAATTCCTGGTCCACGAGTCATATCTTCACTCTCGCCCATCGCGTCAAGAAAAGATGAAGTGCTGGGTGCACCGGGAACGGCGCCATACTTTACAAACCCCGTCATTAAATGGCTCCTGGGGGGAAACTATGCAGAACGGCCTCAAACAGTTGAAGAGATCCGCGAAGCCAGTGAACGGATGGTCTCCCTCGGTGCGCAGTTACTTAAATCACTCCATCAAGAGCACTCCTATTCTTATTACCCGCGTGCACTTCCTAACCATACCGACGAAGGGTATCGTAGCATACTCGAGATCGGCCGAAAACATGGTCTGAAGTGTGCCCTACACGGACCGTTAATAAGCGGTTTTAAAAAAGGTGTGGACCTCGGTTTTGATACACTTGAACATATGCCGATGGATGCCCTTATACCAGAGTCATATATTGAAAAGTTCACAAAGCAGGGCATGGCGTTGATGCCCACGTTGATGGTATGGGGCGATCAATTTCAAGAAGAGAATGTCCTAAACTTCATCGAGACGCGCGGGCAGAAAGATCTCGTGCCGGAAGCAGTCGCACAGTTACAGACCATGCTCAAGGAATCTATGATGCAAAGCAAGAAAAAGATGAGCGAGAATGAGCAAAAATCGCTCATATTCGATCGGCAATACATTGTAGATATGCATCCTAACATGGT
>CAIOJS010000333.1 GCA_903858655.1 uncultured bacterium
AATCTTAAACTGGGGTATTATTTATAACCAATTTTTGATTATTTTTGCCTCTAGATTAAAATGCTGATCTAAGAAAGTTTTATGTTTACACACTTTACGGGATAGTGTCACGCTTTACTGGATAGTGTCCTTTTTGTCACTCATGGCTGACTTTTTGTCACTCACAACTGACTTTTTGTCACTCACAACTGACTTTTTGTCACTCATAACTGACTTTTTGTCACTCATGACTTGCTTGTTTTCACTTCGAACTTTCTTTTTGTCACTTCGACCTTGCTTGTTTTTACTTCGATTTTGCCTTTTGTCACTTCGAACCGGCTTGTTCTTACTTTCACATCTCTTTTTTGGACTTCAACATTGGTTTTTCTTACGTCTGAAAAGACAATTTTTACTTCGAAAACTATTAAATACAAATCGGAATAGGTTTTATTTGGGACTATATTTTTAATTATACAAATGACTGTTTTTTAATGGAGGCAAGCCTTTTTATTTTCATTCATCCTAAAACAATCATTATTTTCCTCCCATATTCCATTCTTTTTGTAAATTTGCATTTTAATCAAAAGTCGTAGCGAAAAACATAATGTCAACAATGAAACAAAAGAACCTTAATCAAAAAACAATACAGAAAAAACCTGCCGTGCAGCTCCCCAAATTCGATGCTTACACGTGGTGGAAAGATAAAAACACCCTCTTGATGGCGGCGCTCCTGATCGTCATCACCTTCGTGGTGATGTTTCCCTCCCTCAAAGGCGAATTCCTCTATTGGGACGACGATGTAAACATCTACGAAAACCAAAACGTGAAGCAACTCACCACCGAGAACGTAAAAAAGATATTCTCCGAAAGTGTCATCGGCAACTACAACCCGCTCACCATTCTGAGTTTCGCTGTTGAATACCATTTCTTTGGTGAGAAAACTTTCAACTACCATCTTCATAACATCCTGCTGCATATCATCAACGCCTTTTTCGTGTTTTGGCTGCTCATGCTGTTTCGCTTGCGGCGCGAGTGGGCGTTGTTTGGTGCCTTGTTGTTTGCCATACATCCCATGCGCGTGGAGTCGGTGGCATGGATCACCGAGCGCAAGGACGTGCTCTTCGCCATG
The DNA here is from genome assembly GCA_903858655.1 of uncultured bacterium. Classification (GTDB taxonomy): domain Bacteria; phylum Bacteroidota; class Bacteroidia; order Bacteroidales; family CAIWKO01; genus CAIWKO01. Next base: position 1,109 of record CAIOJS010000333.1, read on the forward strand.
TTCTATTTGGCAGCCATGGTGTCCTACATCTATCATCTCAAACTAAAAAAGAAACGATTCTTGGTACTAACCTTCGTGCTTTTCATCTTATCCTTATTATCAAAAATACAAGCAGTATCCTTTCCCCTTGCATTATTGCTAGTGGACTATCTACTGAAACGTCCTTTAAAATTCAAATTACTATTGGAGAAGATACCCTATTTTCTGTTATCCTTGGCGGTAGGTTTGTTGGGCGTCTATTTCTTAGGGCAACAGAAATCCTTAGACAACATAAACTATTCGGTGATGGAGCGCGTCTTGTTGGGTTCCTATGGCTTGTGCGCTTATTTGGTGAAATTCATTGCGCCCTATCCGCTCTCTGCCATCTATCCCTTCCCCATACAAGGCAAATTCGGAATCTTCTATTACGTCGCTCCTTTTGCACTTATAGCTTTGGCAGTGTTGGTGTATTTCTCCACACGCAAAAGCAAAACAGTGCTTTTTGGTTCTTTGTTTTTCTTGGTCAATATTGTGTTTATCTTGCAGGTGGTTTCTGCCGGGCAGGGTTTTCTCGCCGACCGTTTCAGCTATGTACCCTATATTGGATTGGTGTTTATGATGGCGCAAGGCGGCGAATGGCTTGCTGACAAAAGAAAGAAGTTGTTGCCCATGATAGGCATAGTGGCTGTAGCGATGGTTTTGTTTTATGCAGGCTATAGCTTCAATCGTGTGGGAGTATGGAAAACCACCGAAACGCTTTTCACCGATGTGTTGAAATATGATAAGAATGTCTCGGTGGCATATCGTAATCGCGGTAATTATTATCGCGACCACAAAATCAACGACAAAGCCATGGACGATTATGCCAACCTGATGCGCCTCACGCCCAACGACCCGAATGCATATTTCTCTAGAGGTAAGTTGTATTTTGATAAGAAAGAATATGATAAAGCTTTCATTGATTTCAACAAATCCATAAAACTCGACTCCAACAATGCCATCGCCTTCTCTAATCGCGGAACCATATACGGTACACGACAGCAATGGGAATTAGCGCTCAAAGATTTCAACCGAGCCTTAGTACTTAAGCCTGATATGAAAGATGCCTTGCTGAATAGGGGTTTGCTTTTTTATAATCTACACAGGTTTGATGAAGCCATAAAAGACCTTGACTATTACTGTACGTTACAGCCGGGCAATTCGAAGGCTATTAATTTAAGAGGCTTATGCAAGGTAAGCAAACAAGACTACCAAGGTGCCATGAAAGATTACGATGAATCCATACAAATTGATCCAACAGAAGGGAATTATTTCATGAATCGTGCGCTGCTGTATTCTTTTATGGGCGACAAGCCCAAAGCCTTTGCTGATGCTCAAAAGGCGCAACAGATGGGCATTAAAGTTGACCCTGCTTTTATGGAGAAAGTAAAGAAATAAAAAAAATATTTCAATCCCACTAAGGGTAAAACCCAACTGATGTGTATTAGTTATAGATCAACGAAAATTATTAACTACATTAATTAAACTTTAGAATTATGAAAAGAAAAATTATTAGCGGCTTTGGTATTATTTTGCTTGCCATATTTGCCGTAGGATTCACTTCCTGTAAAAAAGATAAAAGCAAAAATGTTGACACTAACTCTTTGCAACAATTGGTTGTTGACGAAAACAAAATGGCACTTACTGATGATGATGCCATGAACGATGTAAACAATGTATTGTCAGGTGGAACAGGCAAAGCTCTTTTGAGTCCTCCATGCAATGTAACTGTAGATTCTTCTACAATTATTGGTGATACTATTATTTATAATATCACGTTTAATGGCTTGAATTGTGCAGGAACACGCAACAGAACCGGTCAGGCACAAGTGAAGAAAAACGTAAACACGCATTGGGTTGATGTGGGTGCTGTAGTTTATGTTAAGTATATTAATGTTCTTTTTACCCGTGTTTCAGATAATAAATCATTGACACTAAATGGAACCAAGAAGTTTGAAAACGTCAGCGGTGGTCGCATTGCCGATTTGGGAACAACCGCCACATCTATTGTGCAGCGTGTTAGTGGTGCTTTGGTAGCGACTTTTGATGACAATTCTACTCGCACTTGGAACTTAGCTCGTCAACGGACTTTTACAGGATTACAAGGCAATTTATTTTTAGCTGAGGATGGTTTTGGTTCTGCGGATGGTTATAGCAGTTTGGTGGCATGGGGCACCAACAGAAATGGCGAAACGTTTTATACGCAAATTACGCAATCCGTTATTCATAAAGAAGCATGTGGTTGGGATCCTTGTGCCGGTGTAAAAGTGCACAGCATTCCCGCTGATAACAAAAAAGCGACCTTCACAGGAGGTTACGACAGCAACGACCAAGCTGTGGATGTTAATGGCTCTGTTTGTCCCACCAAATATCGCATAGATTGGGAAAAGAGCGGCAACAGTGGAACACTTTATAGGTTCTTATAATTTGCCTGATTAAACGATTAAAAACAAAAAAGCCCGCTTTCATGCGGGCTTTTTTATTTTATATATCCATCATTTCTTATCGTTTTTCATCTCTTTGCTAAGTTTGCTCTTGCGGATGCTATAAGTGAAATAGACGACAAAGCCTATCGCCATCCAAATAAATAAGCGTATCCAATTCGCGTAGCCCAATCCATAGATCATGGCACCGCAAACAAGGATGCCGGCTATAGGAATCCAAGGCACGAAAGGCGTTTTGAATCCACGTTTCAGTTCGGGACTCTTCACACGCATAATCCACACTCCGGCACAGACCAACATAAACGCAAACAAGGTTCCGATACTCGTCATATCGCCAACAATATCTTGAGGAATAAAACACGCAAATATACC
>CAIOJS010000334.1 GCA_903858655.1 uncultured bacterium
ATGTGAAGATTGAAATTGCCGAGAAAATCATCAAACAAAATTGAATGTTTTTCTTTTTATTTTCTTTTTCACTGATGTTATGCAAAAGTCCGAAGGACTGAAATTATTATAAAATAGTATTCAAACAATCCTGTATAAAATCCAGAAGGGATGATATTATCATGGTACCCATTCTGGGTTTTAATATTCTCACCATTCTGTTTTCTATAATATTGTCGTCCCTTTGGGATTTTATCTTCATACTCAACATCAGTTATTCATAAAAGAAAATGGAAGACTTGATACGTAAAATATTGTAAAAATCATGGGTTTTTATGCTTCCGATACATGACAAATTAGTTCAGTAAAAAAATATTTTTTCAAAAATAATGCTCAGTGTCGAAAATGTTTTATAATTTTACATTTTTATTTAATCTTCTAAAACTTATTTGATATGAAAAAATTTATACTCTTATTGATTTGTGGTAGTTTTTGTCTGTTTACGGCACAAGCTCAACTTGTTGTTTCGTCTCCTTCAAGTTTAAACCAAATGGTAAACAATTTTATTTTGACAGGCGTCACGGCAAGTAATGTCGTTTTTACTGGCGATAGCAATGCTGTGGGCACTTTCACAGGGGGCAATTCCACATCGCTCGGCATCAACGACGGCATCATTCTCACCACGGGCGTCATCAATGGAGATCCTGCTATTGGCGATAGTGCAATACTTTTTGCGAATAATAACAATTCGCAACCCGGGGATGTTTTGCTCAACAGCATCACGACTTATCCCACCTACGATGCGGCTATACTCGAGTTCGATTTGGTTCCCGTGGGTAATGTGCTCGAATTCCAATATGTTTTTGCTTCCGAAGAATATCCTGAGTTCGTGAATACGAGCTTCAACGATATTTTTGGATTTTTCATCAATGGTCCGTATCCAAGCGGCGGCAATTATGTGAACAGCAACATCGCTCTCATTCCCGGCACCATTTTACCCGTATGCATCAACAATGTGAATGCAGGCGCCAACGCTTCTTATTTTGTTGACAACCTCGGTTTGAATGGCACGAGTATCGTTTACGACGGATACACCACCGTTTTGATTGCACAAGCTTATGTTGTTCCTTCTTCCACCTATCATCTCAAGATGGCTATCGCCGATGTGGGCGACGGTGTGTTCGATTCGGGCATTTTCCTGAAAGCTCAAAGTATGAAAAGCTATATGCTTACGGGTGTTGAAGAAAACATGACTTCCCAATTCAGCATAGCGCCCAATCCTGTGAACAGCGATTCGAAATTGAACCTAAATTTGACCCACGAAGGCAACGTAAATATTATGATAAGTGACATTTCGGGCAAAGTAGTGTATGCTATCCAAAAAAGTTTCAGCGCAGCAGGTCCCCAACAAGTGGCTTTGGGCGAATTCACTCAAAACGCCAAGGCAGGCATCTATATGATACGTATCGAAACTGACGATGTCAGCCAAATTCAAAAACTTATAAAATACTAATCGGCATGTAGCAGGGCGAAGTGGAGTTTCCAAAAGACTCCTGCCCATGCTATGCACTTCACACAAACTTCTATGAAAAACTTTCAGAAACTACTACGATTGACGTGCATCCTTTTTGTGATGGGTGTATCGTTTCTCCCCATGCGTGCCTGGGCACAGTTGATTATCGGGGGCGAAACGAGCGCCACCTTCATCAATGGGGTGAACATTGATTTGGCACCCATCATCGGCTATAAAATTATGGGATTAAGCCTTGGTGCTTCGCCTGTGGCGATGTACACTGCTTCGGGCACTATGAGCGGTGAATTTTCTTATGGTGGACGTGTGTTCGGTGAATATGATATATGGAAAGGCATATTGGTTCATGCCGAATTCGAAGCCCTGAACACAGGTTATTTGAACAACACAGGCATCCGCCTTCGCAATTGGACCATGGGCGCTCCCATAGGTGCGGGCTACGAATATGAAATCACCAAAGGCGTTTGGTTCAAAGGCATGGTCCTCTATGATGCTTTGCTCCAAATGGACCTCAACCAAAGTTCGCCTCGCGCCAATCCTACCGTGAGAGGGGGAATTACGTATGTGTTTTGAGGGGGATGCAAGAATTTTTGATAGGGAAGCTTTTTATATGGTTTTGGCTTAGGTAAAACTATTGCAACAGATTTTTATTCATTAAAACTAAAACGATAGTCGCAAGCTATCGTTTTTTTTTGCGCGTTTGTTTGAGTATGTTAAATTAATGAGTCAATTTATTAACGTATCAGCCGAGAAGTATTGCAAGATTTTAACGACATCATTTACGATTTTGTCGACATCCTCAAATTTTTATTCGACATCCTTACGAAAGATAAGGACACAAGAGGTAAATGTGAGGATTTCTGTTGATTTATATGGCTGTAATGCAGTGGAGTGCAATTTCAATACGCAAATATTAAATTCCAAATCCCATGCTCCAAATTCCAAATACCCAGGAGGAGTAGTACAATGAATTATGAATGGGCGAATCACGAATAGTGGAGCCTACATTATAAATCTAAAATCTCATATCTTCTATGTTTATGTGGTGAACAAAGTATTTTTCACATCAATAAGTTTGGCGAGGATGCTGATGGCGATTTCTTCGGGGATTTCGGCGTTGAATTTGATGCCGAGGGGCAAGTCTATGCGGTCAATTTCGTCTTGGATGGCGATGTTGTTGGCGAGGAGGTTTTTTTTCACATCGCCCACCTTGCGTCGGCTGCCTATCATGCCCAAGTAGGCATTTGGTTTGCTGGCGCAGCGTCCCACTTTGGTTTCGTGGTCTTCGTGTTTGTGGGTCAAAATCACGATATAGGTGTTGGTGGTGAAGTTGATTTTTTCGATAGCTGCGCGTTTATCCTCATAGACGCATTGGCAGAGCGTGGTGTCGGATTCGTCTTAGATGCCTTCGTGGGAGTCGTAAAGGGTGATGCGAAAAACAAAGTCTTTGGCATAATTCGCCAAGACACGTCCAGTCAAAATATTATGCCAGCTACTGTATTGTTCAAGATTTAATCCCAATCTCAATCTGACTGTAAATCCACACCGAAAATGAAATTATCACCTACATATAAAGCTACAAGAATCAACTACATGTTCAAAAAACAGTATGTTAGGATTATCGGCAACATCTAAAATTCCGTAAACGCCGAAATATAAAAAACCATAATTGCTGTAATATAATAATTTATTGAAATGGAAGACAAACGGAAATCAAGCAAACTTTAAATTAAACATAAAGCCTATTCCCATGCTAAAAATGATGACTAACCGACGAAAAAATATTTATTCACTGCCTTGCAATGGAGCTACACTAGCGACCAAAGGAACTACATTAGCGACCAAAGGAACTACACTAGCGACCAAAGGAACTACATTGGCGAACAAAGGAACTACATTGGCGACCAAAGGAACTACATTGGCGACTAAAGGAACTACATTGGCGACCAAAGGAGCTACATCTCTGACCAATAGATATACATGTCCGAGAGATGGATATACATGTCCGAGAGATGGATATACATGTCCGAGCAGCGAAAATTCATTTTTATCCAAAGAACTCATCGAGCAGATTACTATGTATCCCATTATAATAAAAAATGGAATACTGAATAAGCAAAATGCCGATTCGTTTTTTATATTAATTTAACACAAGCAATTTTCAATACTATAAACAAAACTTCGATTTTTAGATAATAGTATAATTCAGTAATCATCCTCCTTCTTAATTTGCAATCCATCATCAAGCGGAAGATAATTCATAGAAAAATAATCTTAATAAATCTGTTTAAAACTTTATTGCCAAAAAATAGTTGCAGTCTCAAAAAATAGTGTATTTTTGTTTTTTTTTATTGTGAAAAAAATCGAAGCATAAATAAG
>CAIOJS010000335.1 GCA_903858655.1 uncultured bacterium
AATTTATCCGAGGTTAATACATTACTATCCTTTACTCTTTCGAGAGTAATCAAAAGGTAGTATATCAGTTGATTTTACTATACTTCAATGTATAACCTTTGGCGGGAATGAACTACAAGTGAGTTCATTTCTTGATTTTTTTAATGCTTACAATCGGCGTTTTAAATTGGTCTTGGGTCTCGTCGAGACACACGATGTTGTAGGCGGTCGTCTGTTTGGGAAGCATTTTGTCCGACAAAATCATATCAAAAATATGATCGTCATATCCATTGACATCAAAGCACGCACGCGCAAAGCTATGATAGGTGTGAATGACGAGATTGTGAAGACCTTTGGCTTTTTGACGGACTTCGTCTTTTAGCGATTTGTTGTAGGTCACCTGTAAGATGGATACATCAGGTAAGGTGCGTGCCAGTTCTAAAATCGTGGTGGTTTTTCCGGAGCCGGCGATGGCTTCAACAAGGATGTTGCGGCGTTGCCGTGCGGTATCAATGATGGCAAGTTGTTCGAGGGAGGGAGAGATATTTGGATTTGATGTTGATATCATTTTTTATTTTGTTTTGTTTACAGACTTGTTTATTCTTTATTCTAAATTTTATCTTTAAGTAAAAGATAAAATTTTATAGCTAGTAAAGCACAAGTAGGTTTATATGAATTTTGGTTAAATTATGGTTCAGTGTAAAATTGTGGAATAGTGCTGTCCGCGCGATTATTTTGTTTTTTCATTTTAGACTTGAGTAGATTCTTTAAGGCAATGCCTTAAAACCTTTGGGCGATAAACATGTTTCACCACTGGTACCGTGATCGCACTTAGGCACGAGTGTATTGCAAATATAATTATGTGTGAAATCTGCTGGTACAAAACTAGGATCGGCGTAATATTTTTTTACTTTGCATATTCTTCTAGAATAACCCGCACCGCAACCATCTTGGTATGAATCCAAGTTGCAGTAGTCAATATTGTCTGCTGAACTCCCGTAATCACTACAATCACCTTGATCTGTATCGCCAGTTGTATGACAATAAGGAGTAGGAATTAAAACTGCATCATTAGAATCAATTGTGGAATCAAAATATTTAAGACTACAATCGCCTGGAGGTCCATAGCCATCCTCACATTTTCCACAAGGACTTCCAGTACTACTATCAGGAATTACATGTGGTGAACATATACAAGTTGGATCGTTATTGTCTGTTCCAGCCTTATATATACACAATGGAAAAACACATGTGTTTGGACTACATGTAAAAGTTTGTGCTTTCTCACAAAATTGTCCTGTCCACTGACCAATACATTGACATTTTCCAGATACACATGTTCCTCCATTTAAACATTGGCCACCTGTAGATGTGCATACTCCATCACACATATTTCCAGTATATGGAGACACACAATTACAAATTCCTTTTCCAGTAGGCCCGTTTACCATTATACATTTTCCACCATTTTTACAATCCCCATCAGCTGAACACGTCGCACAATTTGTTGTATCAGTTGGATCACACTGCAAACATCCATTATTAAATGCTGCATATGCTGGATAATAAGTAGTCCCTGTTGCACAGCTTGGAATACAAGAGGCTCTTATAGTATCAAATGTCTGCCCATCTGGACATTTGTTTCCTTTCTTGCCAGATACAACCTTGTAGACAAGAAGTGCACATCCAGTTAACACAACTAAGGTGACTCCTAATAATATTAAATTTCCATGAGTATTAGCTGACATTTATTATATTATTAAAAATATTACTTTTTTATATAAATCACACATCTTTTTAGAGAAAAGCCGTACCAAAAATGTTATATTTAAATACAACCAGTTGATGCCGCTGACAATGCACCCCCTCCAGCTGCTCCAACTAGTGCACCAATTACTGCGCCTATGGGGCCAAATAATGCAGCAGCAGCAAATCCAACCCCCATTGACATTCCAATTGCTCCAGATGTAATAGATGCAGCATTGCATTTACTTTCTTTTTGCGCTTTTTTTATACTTGGAAGGGGTTCAGATGACCAAATCATACGATTTGCTTCAGCTAATCCATAATTGCCAAAATCTTGACCAGCTTGTAAATATCCAAACCATCCACCCGCGCTAAATCCTCCAATTCCTCCTTGTAATCCTAATAATGGGTTTAGCACTCCTGGATATATCTTGTCGCTTTTATAAACTGGCCAGTCTGTAATAAATGCAATAACAGCTGGTGAATCTGCTGGTATACCCCATTTATTTAAAAAATTATCAGGATTTGACCATTTAGTTTCATCTGGTTTCCAGTCTTCTTCTTTTAATGGAATAGTTGTAAATCCTAACCAGGCAAGTAAAAGATCTGTCCATCCATTTGCAGTTGTTGGCCACGCTCTAACATTATTAGGAGGAAGTGGATTTGTTGGATAATCACCTGGAATTAAACTTTCACATAATGCTTTAGGTGTACATAATCCATTTGGTACAATCCCAATTGCTTCACCTGCCATAATAGATGATAAAAATAAAGCCCACCAATCATATGTAAATTGATTTGGCAAAGGGGTAATTAATTTATATGATTCATATGCGATGTAGCTATATTTATAATAGGCCATCATTGTTAATGAAAAGCATCTGTTTTTATTATCTGGATCATATGTATTCCACCAATCATACCAAGATTGAAATTGTATAAGAGGCGTTATGTAAATAAGAACAATTAAAATAATAATACAAAAAATTATTGAAAATATCAGATTCATTTATTAATTAATAAATAAATAAATATGTCAGAAAAACAGTTTGGCTTAGATGTTAATAATCCTACATCATATAATGACATTGTTAAAAAAATACTAATAACTGTTTTACCTATAATTGTTATTGCTGGTTTAATTATTGCTGCATACGAATATCTTATGAGCACACCTATTGCAAAAGGGTTATCAGGAGTTCTTGGAGGAGCAGGTGCTTTATTAGCATCTGTAGGACATCAATTAGAAACATGCAGCGATAATGGGTTTTTTAGTAGTGGGTGCTATTTAGGATGGTTTGCCATTGCTATACCTTTTCTATGGATTGGAGCAAAAGCTATTAATTATTTTACTGCTCCAAAAATTCCAATGATAGAGAATCTTGCTGCAGAAACAGGAGTTAGCAGCGATAATGCTAAAGATAAAGTACTTAATATTATGGAAGAAAAAGACGGCTTCTTATCTAATCTTGATGAACAAAAATTTGATATAGAATTAAAACCTGCAATTATCCAAAAAGGATTCTTAAAAATTTCACTAAAACAAACTATTGAATCCATTAAACAATCATCATTAACTCCGAAAGAACAAACTAGCAAGATTGAAGATGCAAAAAGATTGTTTAACAGTGCTAACTCTGCAGCTGATGATATGTTTAAGTTGAATGAGGATCAAATTAACAAAACAGATGAAATTGTTGATAACTTTGTGCCAGACGAATAAACTTTATTCAATAAAATGGTCTAAAAAAACTATTCTATATAGACAAACCCCTATAGAATGAATGATACTAGGCAACTCTGTGCGTCTTGTTCCACACGTCTATCTTTTGAAGCTCCCCCTCTCACCGACCATATCACTCTATGGCATTTTAACCCCTACATCCACTGCACCTATGCCGGCCTAAAAAGTGCCCTCTCTGATTTTATCAATGTGTCACCCATATCACCGGCATTTTACAACACCTACAATGAAGACGGGTACACATACGCCCAATGGCAAATTTACTACTTGGCACGAAATGTCTTTAAATTTCGCCAACACCATCGCCCTACCTTATGGATGTTTCAAATCCTGTCACGTTATCCATTTTTTCGCGACATGATACGCCAAGGTTCGCGCGATGATCCAACTTATCACGCCCTTCTTCATTTCTTGAAATATACCGAAAAAGTCGGTTATCTCCAAGGCCATATGATCGACTTGTTGGTAGCGAACGGGCTCAGTATAGACGACGAAGACGCCGATGGCGTTTCAGGACGCTTATACCTCTTGCAAAAACAAATGCACCCCGACGATATTAAGCGCGCCAATCAGTTAACACGGACTTATAAAAAGATGGAAGACGCCCTATTTGAACGCATCAAGGCCGTACTGAGACTGTGCGACGCATGTCAGGAACCGGTTGCCAAATACGAAGATTTAACCACGGTAGTACATTCACAAAAGGCTGATATGTCCAAAGGTGTAAGTATTGATATTTAAATGATTTTATAATATTTTTTTATAAAATCATATTTTCTATAGAAAAAATCTAAAAAATACCAAAAAAATAATAATGACTTG
>CAIOJS010000336.1 GCA_903858655.1 uncultured bacterium
ATTTGGTTTGACAACCGATTTATTTGGTTTGACAACCGATTTATTTGGTTTGACAACCGATTTATTTGGTTTGACAACCGATTTATTGCATTTGACAACCGATTTATTTGCTTTGACAACAGATTTATTTGCTTTGACAACCGATTTATTTGCTTTGACAAACCACTTAATGGCTTCGCCAACCGATATTTCACCATCCCATAATCTTTAATTGAATCCTGCTCCTTATCTTTTCTTCCTCAATACCTGATTCTTACAGCTCGAAGCCTATAAATAGCAAGTTGCAAATTAAACCCTGCAACTTACTATTTAATTCTTGATTTTTAGCTCTTCCCCCTTTGTATTTGGAGCTTGGTATTTGATAAATGGCTCTTCCCCCTTGGTATTTGGAGCTTGGAATTTGGAATTTGGATCTTTGTCCTCCCTTACCCCATCATCAAAAGGTACGTCCCCGTCCCCGCCAAAAACCCCATCAACGCCAACCAACTTATCTTTCTCAGATACCAGAAAAAGCTCATCTTCTCCATCCCCATCGCTGCCACCCCAGCTGCTGAACCGATGATGATGATACTACCGCCCGTCCCTGTCGTCAAAGCCAATAGTTCCCAAAAATAATGATCCATCGGGAAACTCTTCAAATCATACATACCTATAGCGGCAGCCACCAAGGGCACATTATCAATCACAGCAGAAATCAACCCCAACGCCACCCCTATCGCCGTATCGCTCTTCAGATGTACAGCCAAAAACCCCGACAGTCCGTTCAATTTGCCCACCGACTGCAGCGCCCCCACAGCCAACAATATCCCCAAGAAAAACAGGATACTCGGACTATCCGCTTTCTGCAAGGCGGCATCCACCGAAAAATTCTTTCGCACCTCCTTCGTTTTCCCCCTATGCAACAAACTTATCACCGACCATATCACCCCCAACGCCAACATCATCCCCATAAAAGGAGGCAGATGTGTCACCGTTTTAAACACGGGAACAAACAGTAGCCCCACCAAACCTACCACAAACACAATCCGCTGTTCCCGTTCCGGTATCTGCGAACGCATCACCGCCTTTGGCATCTCGAAGGTTTTGTTCCCAAACTTTGCCCACAGAAACACCATCGGCACCAAGCAACTCACCATCGAGGGCACCAACAACTTCACCATAATATTCCACGCGCTAATCTGTCCCCCTATCCACAACATCGTCGTCGTAACATCCCCCATCGGCGACCACGCCCCCCCTGCATTTGCCGCTATCACTATCATCCCGCTAAAATACCATCTATCCTCCTCCTTCTGCAACAGCTTCCGTATCAACGAAACCATCACTATCGTCGTCGTCAGATTATCCAACACCGCCGACAAAAAAAACGTAATCACACCCACTATCACCAACAACCTCCCCTTCCTTTTCGTGCCTATGCGCTTCGTGATAATCGAAAAACCATCGTGCGCGCCAATCAACTCCACTATCACCATCGCCCCCAACAGAAAAAACAAAATCGAAGCAATATCCCCCACATGCCGCAGCAGATTCTCATTCACCACACCACTTTCCGCCCCCGAAAACATAGACACCACCCAACACAACACACCCGTAACCAACGCCGAAGCAGCCTTATGAATCCGAAGACTACCCTCAAACGCTATCGCAGCATATCCCAAAATAAAAATTACAATAATCAGTTCAATCAAGTCTTTCAGTTTTTATATATCAAACATTTTGATATGGCATAATTACGTATTCTACGTATGAATAGTTACTATCATTCGAAACATCATCACACATAACATAAGCATAAAAGTATGATTTTAGTATGTGCAAATTATAACTCACTAATAATCTATTGTTTATATTTATTAGAAATGAATCATTTTTTAAAAGTTTACTGTCAGCGTCCAAAAGTTGACTGTCAGCGACACAAAGTTGACTGTTCGCGACACAAAGTTGACCGTTCGCGACACAAAGTTGGCTGTCAGCGACTCAAAGTTGACTGTCAGCGACTCAAAGTTGACTGTCAGCGACACACTTTTTTGTGTCAGCGAACAAAAGTTGAGTGCAAGCGAACAAAAGTTGACTGTCAGCGACACCCCCTTTAGCGACGAAATTCATCTTAAAGTGTATCAATCTTCAAACCTTATTTTCGTTTCTAAGAGTTGAAGATGCAAATCAAAATTTTCGAATGCGAATTCAGTAAGCGAATTCGCAATTCGAAAATTGGTAGTAGTTTAAAAGAAACTTGCAACTAACAAGCCATATCCCCCGCATTCTTCAAAGCCGAGAGCAATGTGTAAGCCCCTTTGATCACGATGTTCTTGGCACTTTTGTCGAAGCCTGCGGGCAGTATCACTTCTGTGTAGCCTCCTGTTGATATCCCTTTGGTGACTTCCACCATTAAGAAATCGTCCACCACCTTTTTGTCTTCGGTTCGTTTCCCCTTCGAGATAAAGATATAACTCTTATCATCAAAACTCACAATAGCCGCATTGGGCAAGGCATCCACCACCGCATTTCCCGTTTCAACCATCGCCGACACATCCATGCCCGAAACCAATTCGGTATGCATACCGTCAATAGTGGCATATACTTTCACGGTATTGTTCTCGTTGATGGCTCTCCCAACGCGATAGACACTTGCTTTATACTTTGTGCCGGGGTTTGCCGTGGATTCAAACATGATTTGCTGTCCTTCTTGTATCTTCCGAATATCTTTCTCAAACATGGTCAACTCCAAGGTGAGTTTATCGTTGTTGATAATCTCGAACACCACATCCGTCGGGGTTACATATTTGCCCACATTCACATTCACCGTCTTCACATAACCGCTTATAGGCGACACCAATGGAATAGCCCCTGTAATCTTATCTTCTTTCAAAGTAGCAGCTTGTATGCCGATGAGCGCCAACTTCTGTTCTAAAGCGCTCACCTTTGCCTGCAAACTTTTGTAGTTCGACATTGCTTGCTGATAGGTTTTGGCTGAACTCACGTTGTCTTTATACAAATCGCCTTGACGCTTATATTCTGTTTCAGCATATTCAAGCTGGCTTTTGTTGTCCAGATAATTCTCTTGAAGTTCAATGAATTCAGGATTCTCTACAATTGCCAACACCTGTCCTTTCTTCACCGGACTGCCCTGCAACATGGTGGTGCTTTTGATATAGCCACCCAAAGTAGCCGAGATGCTCACCAAATCTTGAGGAGGCACATTAATCACCCCATTAATTTTGAGCATATTTCCCAGGTCCTTTTGCTCTATGCTGCCAATTTCTATGCCTGCCAGTTTGTATTGTTCGGCATTCATCTCGCAGGTGTTCGGAGGAAGCACTTCTGCAGGCTTCTCTTCTGCAGTTTGATTTTTATTTCCACAACTCATCAGGAACATGATTGTGATGAGTGCCAGTAGGTTCATTTTTGTTTTCATCTTTTTTTTATATTGGTTGATTGAGTTAATTGAGTTGATTGAGTTGATTATGTTGAATGAGTTAAATAGGTTGATTAGGTTGATTCGTCAATGGGTATAGCAAATCATTTTTCATTTTTCATTATTAATTTTTCATTCCAACTATTTCATCTTCCCCGAAGCTTCATCAATAGCAATCACTGCTTGGTTATATCCGAGCAATGCTTCTAAATAGTTGGCGCGTATTTCGAGTGCTTTATCGAGATTCTGCACATATTCCACATAATCTATATTGCCCTCTTTGTAGCTTTTGCCTGCATGCTCAATTATCAGATTGGATTGCTTCAAGGCTGTGCTTTCGTAATAATCTACACTTGCTTTATATTTCTGATATTCTTGCAGCAATGCTTGATATTCATTCAACAAGGCGTTGCGATAATAGTCGGCATTGCTTTGCGCTATTTGTGTGTTGATTTTTGCTGCCTGCACCTTCGACATGCTTGCCCCAAAGAACAAAGGAATAGTCACCCCTGCCGATATACCCGTAAATCTATCGCCTTCGCTCAAATCTTTATTGGATTGATTGAAATAACCTACCGACAAATCGGGCAATATCTTAGCACTTTCCACCTTCGTTTCAAATTTCTTTATGCGCACTTCTTGCTGCGCCATTGCCAAACCGGGATTGTTGTTTACGGCATTGCTATCGTTTGCCATTTCAAAAGGCAACTTCATCATGAGGGTTTCTGCCAGATTAATATCCGCCGCTTCGTTGAGCAGCGTTTGCAATTTCTTTTTATAGATTTCCACATCGGCGGCAAGCTGATTCTTCATGGTTTTTATCTCCATCAAACGGGTTTCGGCAGCCATCTTTTCTAAGAGAGCCGATTCGCCTGTTTGCATCTTCAATTCCGCAGCATGTTGAAAATTCATATACAAACTATCTTGATAATTCAACAATTTGAGCTTTGCATAACAAAACAACAAACTAAAATAGTTGCGCTTGACTTCGGCAACCACTTGCACTTTGGTGAGCGACAAACCAAACTCAGCACTCTTGGTGTTTGCCCGTGCCAACTTGGTTTGATAGACATAGACCGTTGGAAATTGCAAGGATTGCCCCAGCGTGATGTTGTTATCTTTCACAAAAGAGTTGCTTTGTCCGTAGGTGTAATCCACCGAAGTCTTATCCAAATCCCATCCCGCAGCAATCAGTTTCTTATTCATATCCACATTTAAAGCTGCAGCATGCACATTGCCATTGTTGTCGAGTGCTTTGTTCACCGCTTGCTCCAAAGTATAAACTTTAGGCGCATTGTTTTGAGCTAAGGCAGATGAAGGACTTAGCATCCACATACCCAAGAACAAGATGACCATCAACGTTGCATTGATGCTCGAAGTTTTTCTTTTTCTTTTGGATGAAAATAACACATAAAGCACCGGCAATACAATCAAGGTGAGTATGGTAGAAGAAATCAATCCGCCAATGACCACCGTGGCTAAAGGTTTCTGCACTTCAGCACCGGCAGAAGTAGAAATCGCCATAGGCACAAAGCCTAAAATAGCTAATAAAGCTGCTGCAATTAATGGTCGCAGAATAATGTTGGTGCCTTTCAACACGCGTTCATTAATGTCGGTAACCCCCTCCGCTTTCAACTGGTTGAAGTAATTGACCAGCAAAATACCAAATAAAACCGCCACTCCAAACAGCGCGATAAAGCCTACTCCGGCAGAAATATTAAAACTCATTCCTCTAAAATACAACGCAAATATGCCGCCAATAATAGAAAAAGGAATGGCTGTGAATATGAGCGTTGCCTGACCCACCGAGCGGAAGGTGAAGAACAATAATAGAAAAATCAATAGCAGCGCAACAGGCACCACTATCGCTAAGCGTTCTTTGGCTGCCACAAGGTTTTCGAATTGACCACCATAGGTTATATAATACCCAGGATGTTTTGTGATACCTTTATCAATCATAGGGCGAATTTCGGCGATGATGGATTGCACATCCCGGTTGCGTACATTGAAACTAACCGTTATACGGCGTTTGGTGCTTTCGCGAGATACTTGTGCCGTTCCATTTTTGATGTCAATAGAAGCCAGTTGATCTAACGGAATTTGATTGCCGTTGGGCAACGGCACATATAGATTTTTGATATATTCGATATTATTTCGGTAATCTTTATCGTAGCGCACCACGATATCAAAGCGTTTTTCTTCATCATATACCACACCGGCACTGTTACCTGCAAAGGCTGTTTTCAGTAGGTTGTTGATATCATTAATATTTAAGCCGTAATGAGCAATTTTTGTTCTGTCGAAAATAATCTGAACCTGACCGGAGCCTGTAACTTTTTCGACATTTATTTCTTCAACGCCATCCACTTTGCTAATGAGTTTTTTAATTTTCTCTCCATCGTTTGCCAATGTTTCGAGATTGTCGCCAAAGATTTTTATTGCCACATCTTGTTTCGAGCCTGTCATGAGTTCATTGAAGCGCATTTGAATGGGTTGCTGCAAAGTGAATACCACGCCTTTCAACACGGATAATTCTTCCTGCATTTTCTCCATCATTTCTTCGCGGGTTTTGGCACTGGTCCATTCGCTTTTATCTTTCATCACCATGATATAATCTCCTGTTTCCATAGGCGTAGGGTCTGTTGGGATTTCGCCTGTACCAATCTTGCAAACCACATGTTTCACTTCAGGGAATTTGGTCATAAGGATTTTGTTGGCTTTTTCGACTTCATCAATAGTGTTGGATAAAGAGCCGCCCTCCAGCGTCATGACTCCGGCAGCCAAGTCGCCTTCTTCGAGCTGAGGCATAAACTCACCTCCAATTTGGGTAAACACAAACAAACTGATAGCAAAAATCAATATGGCTCCGATTATGATTACTATTTTTCTATGTAGCGCAAACACAATGATAGGTTTATATATCCTTCGGAAGAAATCCATCATACGGTCGGAGAAGTTGCGTTTGTGTTCTGTTTTTCTACTGAGAAACAATGCCGACATCATAGGGATATAGGTGAGCGAAAGAATCAAGGCGCCAAGGATGGCGAAAGTTACCGTCTGCGCCATGGGTCTGAACATTTTTCCTTCTATGCCCACTAAGGCTAAGATGGGTAAATACACTATCAAAATAATTATTTGTCCGAATGTGGCAGAGTTTGCCATCTTTTTTGCGGAGCTAATAACTTCACTATTCATTTGTTCGGAAGAAAGTTCTCGTATGCCTTGATGATGGGTTTTGCTTTGTTGAATTCGATGCATGATACTCTCTACAATGATGACAGCACCATCCACAATCAAACCGAAATCAATAGCACCCAAGCTCATCAGATTGCCCGAGACGCCAAATAAATTCATCAGCGAAATGGCAAAAAGCATAGACAATGGTATCACCGAAGCCACAATAAGACCGGCTCTTAAATTGCCCAGCAAAATCACTAACACAAAAATTACGATTAAACCCCCTTCAATTAGATTCCTTGAAACGGTTCCCACGGCTCGGTCAACCAACTCCGTTCTGTCGTAGTACGGTTGGATTTCAATACCTTCAGGCAACGATTTTTCAAGGACTTTTATGCGTTCTTTTATGCCATCAATAACTTCGGAAGCGTTTTTGCCTTTCAACATCATCACCACGCCCCCCACAGCTTCGCCAACCGTATCAACAATAAAAGCACCATAGCGGGGCGCATTACCAAACTGAACCTTGGCAACATCACTGATAAGAATCGGCAGCCCTTGGTCGGTGGTTTTCACAACGATATTATTTATATCTTCCAAAGAAGTTACCAAACCTATGCCTCTGATAAAATAGGCATTAGGCTTTTTGTCAATATAAGCACTACCCGTGTTTTGATTATTTTTTTCTAAAGCATCAAATATCTCTGTAAGGGTGATATTCATGGCTTTCAGCCTGTCGGGATTTACAGAAACCTCATACTGTTTGACGTAGCCTCCATAACTATTTACATCAGCCACACCGGGAGTTCCAAGCAAACCGCGTCGCAAAATCCAATCCTGAATGGTTCGCAGTTCCATAACATCGAATTTCTTTTCATAACCGGGCTTCACGTGCAACACATATTGATAAATCTCGCTCAATCCGGTTGAAATAGGCGCTAACTCAGGCGTGGTTACTCCTTCGGGAATTTGTCCTTCAGCTTCTTTCAGTCGTTCGGTGATTTGCTGCCGTGTCCAATAGATGTCCACATCATCTTTAAAAACAACGGTAACCACCGATAAACCAAGCCTCGAAATGGAACGAAGCTCAATCTGATCCGGTATGTTGGCTACTGCTATTTCTATAGGAGCCGTAATAAATTGTTCCACTTCGTTGGCAGCAAGCGTTGGAGCAACAGAAATGATTTGTACCTGATTATTTGTGATATCAGGCACGGCGTCAATGGGCAATTTCTTGAGAGAATACACTCCCCACGCTATTAGCCCAAACACAAATAACCCAATAATAAGTTTGTTGTTTATTGAAAATTTAATGATTTTTTCTATCATTGCAATCGCTTTTTTTAATGAATACTGTTTTTGTTTAAGTAAGACCGTGCTTTTGTTTAAGAAAGGCACATTAACTTTGCGAGGATTAAGATCCCCGCCTGCGTGACGCAGTCGGGCAGGCAAATACCAAGATCCAAATACCAAATACCAAGTAAAAAAAGAAAGAATATTCCTTTAATTATTCCTTTTAGTAATCAAGTTATATGAAACCCAATTTCAAAATCAAACCCACTATTTCCTATTTGGAATTTGGAGCTTGGAATTTGGAGCTTGGAGCTTTTCTCTTGGAATTTGGGATTTGGAATTTGGAGCTTGGAATTTAAAAGAAGGGATTTGGAGCTTATAAAATCTTTGGGGGTTGCCAAATCGTTTGCGCTATTTCGGGCAATTGCGATTCGATATAGGGCGTGAAACACACTTGAGGAATGGAAATCATTGCCTGCAAATTTAATGGTAATGAAACAATTGTGTTGACTTGACAACAATTGCAAAAACAAAAAGGCGAACATTTATGAGTAGAATTTGAATCATGGTGCCCATCGCAAGCCTGACTTTTTTGAATTGATTTTAATGAAAAATCACCATGCTCTCCGTTGTCCTGACATGGATAGGCACAGAGGCTTAGAATATAAAGGGCGAATAGGTAGCAAAAAAATTTCATCGCGGCAAAGGTAAAAAGATTTTTTATTCTGCAAGAAAAATTTTTAAGAAAATATGGTTTTTAGGGTTTAGGCTTTTAGGGATAAGACCTTCCATTTTTATTGATTAATCATAGTTACAAACTTCAATTAACTGATTTGTTTTTGCGATACTTTTTCGGAATTGATTTGTAGCCTAAATTATATCCAATATGAAATGTGGGCGTTACATAAGAGTTGCTGCTTTTTACATACTTTTTCCCTAAATAATAACCATTCACAATATTATCCTCAAGTATAGCGTGTCTCTCTTCAATAAATAAAAGCCCGGCACCAAAATAGAATTCTCCATAAAAATGTGTCTTCTTTTTTTTCTCGAACCCCATAATTAATTGCAAATGGAGGTCTTCTCGTGTCATAATCTCCGATTGCTGGTCCTGATTACGCTCACTGGTTCTAATGCTGCCTCCAAAATTCAACCAATCGTACCTGCATTTTATGGAAATAAATTTAGTAGGTTTCTTATAAAACTTAACTCCAAAATCAGCACTATATCCTTTCAAATTCCAATATTCCACCCATCTATATTGATGTTGTGTGCTAAGGATAAAATAAGGGGCAGCCCATGTTACACCTGTGAAATTATATAACAAACCCAATTCAATGCCTATGCCTTTTCTAAATTTATATTCGACATAAATATTAGGTTTAAGACCTACCAATTGTAATATCTCCGTTTTAATTCTGAATGAAGGAAATGTTTCATCTACTTTTTTAGTAGTATCGCTTTGCGCCATCACTATCCCGTTCCATAGCAAAAAAGCGACAAGGCATATCAGCGTGTATTTTATTGTTTTCATAATGGTTTAGGTTATTAAAGAACTTATGATTCACAAAAGTTATTTCAGCTATTTTTTTAAATTCCTTTTCTTTTGTTTAAAGATTTTATTTGTGGATTTGCTACATGTCCATACGCTAAAATCATATTTGTGTACGGGTATAACTAATAATGCAACGCCAATGGCTATGCCTGCCGGAATCAACAATGCTCCACTTGTAGCTCCAAAAACAATACCAATAGCACCGCCAATAGCACCTGCAAGTATAATTGGAACCGAAAAGGCTTTTACAATTATTTTAGGTGTTGTCCACATACTGATTCTCGAAATTTGATTATAATATACTATAGTTTTATTTATGACCATAAACGACGTATCTATTTTTGTGAGACGACCTTTTATTTTTTTCAATTTTCTATTGTCAACTAAATTGTTTAATGAGCATTTCAAGTATTTGCCTTTAACAATCTTATTATATTTATATGTTACTCCATTATATTTCTTTTCTAGCAATAATATTTCTTTATCTGAAGAAGCAGAAGAAGATTTGGCAGCCTTGTTAATACTATCACTTTGCCCTTTCACCATCCCGTTCCATAGCAAAAAAGCGACAAGGCATATCAGCGTGTATTTTATTGTTTTCATAAGCGTTTGGGTTTAGAAAGTTTTAATTTCGTTACTAGTAAATTCCATTAGGCTCAAATTTTTCATCAAAGGTATAAGGTTTTTTTTATAAAAATGAAGTTTTGTAAAAAAAAAGTTTTAGGTGGATGAAATTGAAGGGTATTTCTGTGGATTGAATTTATCTTTTCTACCTATATTTTTGTCGGGTCGGCTGTGGGTTTATGTGATTTTTCGGATGTTTTTTTCATTTCCGCCCGACCATCGCGCAGGACTCATTTCGCAAATACCTTTTATATATGCATATAAAAAAATCTGAAGTGAATCCTTCGAAAGGATGAGACCAAACTTCGAAAGGATGAGACCAAACTTCGAAAGGATGAGACCAAACTTCGTAAGGATGAGACCAACCTTCGTAAGGATGAGACCAACCTTCGTAAGGATGAGACCAACCTTCGTAAGGATGAGACCAACCTTCGAAAGGATGAGACCAAACTTCGAAAGGATGAGACCATCCTTCGTAAGGATGAGACCAACCTTCGAAAGGATGAGACCATCCTTTCGAAGGATGCACTCCTAAAAAGTAAGAATGCAAAATCAGCTAAGACTTACTTGAAGAAACACTAAAGATATCGAAATAGAATAGATAAAAAAAAAACGATAGCTTTGGGCTATCGTTTTATATTAAAGAGTTGAAATAAATAAAAACATAAAATAGTAAAGCAATGCTTACTTTACCTTAATCGAAAAACTTGTACTCCAATCGCCAATTCTACCTTTGGTAAGTATTTTTTGGCATTGAAAATAATAAACACCGCCTTCTATCAAATCATATTCAATATGACTCGATGTACCGTTACAAGGATACACTGTCCAAGTTTCGTCATCTGTGCTCCAACGAAAATTATGAGCACCTTTTCCATTGCCTGTAATTTCAACGGAATGAGCAACAGGACCATCATGTGCACCTGCTGTTTGGGGAACGCGAACTTTGACATGCTTCACGCGCATGCCGGCAGCTTCAATAATCTGTTCTGCATGAGCAGGATCTGCCTTGCAAAGTAGAAAAACTTCTAGACGTAAACTACCCAAATCACCATCAACAGCTTTAGCATCGAAATCACGTTCTGCTTTAGTTTTTGTTGGTGGGGTTGATTTAAATCCATTTTGAGTAGCAACCAACGTATTGGTGTCGGTTTGTAATGTACCGAGCTCGGTGGCGAGACCGGTAAAGTAGGCTTTACCATGCATCGAAGTATAAATCTTCTTTCCATAGTCAATTTTGTCTGGCACACTAGAAGGGTTATCTAAAACCGGTTCGGCGTACCTAATGTACTCTATGGCCATTTTTTTGTTTTTTGTGGTTAATAAATAATTTTGTTTTACGATGAGTTCTTAAAAAAAAAAACGTTGCAAACTTACACATATTTTCATTACCACAAAGCTTTTTTTTTATTTATTTTTA
>CAIOJS010000337.1 GCA_903858655.1 uncultured bacterium
ATATTGCTTTGTTTTTCTTTTCTACACGCCTTTTCGCAGGAGGAAGAGACCGCTTTTCAGACGGTGAAAGGGAAGGTGGTGGACAAAGATTCGAAGGCTCCGCTGTGGGGTGCCACCATCGTGATTGTGGATTCTACGCTGTTCATGGGTACAACGACGGATTCATCGGGCTATTTCACCATAGCGAAAGTGCCTGTCGGCAGGCAAAACATCAAAGTGAGCTTTATCGGTTACGAGGATATGTTGTTGCAAAACGTGTTGGTGACTTCCGAAGAAGATATTTCGTTGAATGTGCAACTGACCGAAACCGTGGCGACGCTCAACGAAGCCGTGATTGTTGCCAAGATTGATAAGGACAAAGCCTTGAACTCCATGGCAAGTATCAGCGCGCGCTCGTTCAGCATAGAGGAGGCGCAACGCTTTGCAGGCGGCATCACCGACCCCTCGCGCATGGCGCAAGCGTATGCAGGCGTGGCAGCCACATCCAACGGCAACAATGAGATTGTGGTGCGCGGCAATTCGCCTCGCGGTTTGCTGTGGCGCATCGAAGGCATAGAGATTCCCAATCCAAATCATTTTCGCGAAGACGAAGGGGCAACAGGCGGCGGGGTGTGCATGTTGAGTTCGAATGTGATTGCCAACTCCGATTTCTTCACGAGTGCCTTTCCTGCCGAATATGGCAATGCTTTGTCGGGCGTGTTCGATTTGAATCTCCGCAAGGGCAGCGATGAGTTTGTGCAAGCTTCCGTGGCGCTCAGTGTGGTGGGCACCGAAGCCTGCATCGAAGGTCCGCTCTATAAAAAACGCGAATCATCCTTCTTGGTCAATTATCGCTATTCTACCTTTGCCCTTTTGAATGCCGTGGGCATCAAAGTATCCACAGAAAATATAATCCCCAAGTTTCAGGATTTGACCTTCAACATCAGCTTGCCATCAAACAAAATAGGACATACCACCATCTTCGGCATCATGG
This sequence comes from uncultured bacterium, assembly GCA_903858655.1. GTDB lineage: Bacteria > Bacteroidota > Bacteroidia > Bacteroidales > CAIWKO01 > CAIWKO01. The sequence continues at coordinate 974 of CAIOJS010000337.1, forward strand.
GCATGAGCAGTTCGGGCACCAAAGCCAACAAGGATTCGCTTTTCCTGTTGGATAAAACGTCACGCTTTGAGGAGTTTGATAAAGGCTATGTGTGGATAGCGGGCATCACCAACATCTTCCCCTTTAAGAATAAAAAGACATCGCTCAAAACCGTCATCGCCATGATGGGCGAGGACAACACCATGACCAACGACACCATGGATTTCAAGTTTGCCGACCACCGCATCTATAACGAAGACCTGGGCTACAAAACCCTGCGTGCCTCTTTCACGCTGAATCATAAGTTCAGCTCGCAGAACACCCTGCGCGCGGGCATCAACTTCAGCACGGAGTTCTACAAGCTCTATTCGGCAGGCTATGATTTCGATTCTCGGCAAAATCAAGAACTGTTTAACAACAACGGCAACACCTATATCGTGCAAGGCTATCTGGAATGGAAATATCGCATCAATGCCAAACTCACGATGAATTCGGGCGTCAATTATCTGAATTTCTTCCTGAATAACAGATATGCTATCGAACCCCGCTTGGGCTTCATCTGGCAGTTGAACGACAAACAATCACTCAGCGCCGGCGTGGGCTTACATTCGCGCATCGAACCTATCTCGGTTTACCTGACCAATATCCCGCTTGACGGAAATAAATATCAACCCAACCGCAACCTGAAGCTGTCGAAAGCCTTGCATACCGTGATAGGTTACGACTATTCGTTTACCGAGAATTTCCATTTCCGCGCCGAAGCCTATTATCAATATTTGTTCGATATCCCTTCGGGCATGGATAGCAACACGCAGTTTTCGGTCATCAATATGCGCTACGGCTTTGTGACGATTCCGCTCAACAATGGCGGCAAGGGGCACAACCTCGGCTTGGATATCACCTTCGAACGTTATTTCACCAAGTCCTATTATTTTATGATAACCGGCTCGCTCTACGATTCGCGCTATGTGCCCAACGACGGCATGACCTACAACACCACCTTCAACGGCAATTATATTTTTAATGCTTTGGCAGGCAAAGAATGGACGATGGGCAAGAAGAAAAACAAGACCTTGGGGGTGAACACCCGCTTTTTGTATCGCGGCGGCATGCGCTATCAGGGCATTGACATACCGGCATCGAACGCGACAGGGCAGGCGGTGTATGACCCCACGCGCAACTATACCGGCATCACGCCCGACGTGTTTAATATAGATTTGGGCATCAGTTTCAAACGCAACAGCCGCAAATATTCGTGGATAGTGTCGCTCGATGTGGACAACCTCACCAACCAAAAAAGCACCATCGGCATGAAATATGAAGTCTATACGGGTGCCATCAAATATGATTATGATTTGTTGCTGCTGCCTATCGTGAGTTTGAAGGTGAATTTTTAGGGGAGAAGAGGAGTTAACACGGAGACACGGAGAGCACGGAGGAATAGAGAAGAAATATTGATTTTAGGTTTTGGATTTTTCTTGGCGAAAATTTCTTATAGCTTATTGATGTGATGCTTACGAGTTGTAAAAAAAATAAATGACATCGTAAAAACATTTATAATCAGCAGCAGAAACGATAGTATTTTCGGGATATATAGTAAAATCAAGGGTAGGAATAAAAAAAGGAACGGTAGGAGGTGACAATGCTTCGGTAGGAAATAAAAAACCAAAGGTAGGAGATAAAAAACCAAAGGTAGGAGATAAAAAATCAATGGTAGGAAATAAAAAACCAACGGTAGGAGATGAAAAACCAATGGTAGGAGATGAAAAACCAATGGTAGGAGATGAAAAATCAACGGTAGGAGATGAAAAAGGAGTGGTAGGAGATGAAAAAGGAGTCCGTTTTTAGCTCCTACCGAACGACTGGCATCTTGCAAGCTTTGGCAGCCAAGTGCTACCCTTACTGCGCCTTTTCCTGACCTTGGGCTACGTATTGCTACCGCTGCGGTGCCTATTTCGCAGCGTGATATATGTATAAGAGACTTTGCTTTGTCTCCATTTCGCTGATGATTTTTATTTTCGGATAAATGTTTTGCATTTCCTAAGCCTCAGTTTTCTATTTTTGAGAATGAGGGGAGGTTTCCAACGGGAAAAATATGCTGTTGGGATAGTGGGGAAACGGGTTTTACAGTATGATTTTATGGTTTCCTATGTTGTGAATAAGAAATATTTGAGCGTTTACCAAGTTTTTTCTCTTATATAGCGTTATAGATATTAGGCGAGCGTTTATTATTCATTAATAAAAATATGCATCATGAAAAAACTAATTTTCTTCGCAATTGTATCTTATTTACTATTCACTTCCTGCACCCAACATTGTGCCGATTTCAATGCCGACATCCTCAGTTGGATGCCCTATAAAGTGAACGACACCATTTCCCTAAAAAAGAATAATCAAATCATCAAATTTGTTGTCACCAACACATTTATCAACCACACTGCCAAATATAACAAATCCTCCATGCGCAAATGCGGCGAATGTGATAATGATTTTGGACTTTATGCAGGAAATGCTAGTGATTTCATTTATTATGAATCCATCGATGACCATGACATCACCCAATTATATTTCGAAATAACAGCTAATGGTATGTTTGGCAATACATATAATGGATTAAAAAATAAAACCCTGCTAAGTTCCATAACTATTGATACTGTTACGTATCAAGATGTGTTAGTTTTATCGGGTGATGCCATCCTGCCTAACAATTTTTGGAAAGTAGTCCTTGTGAAAAACAAAGGAGTTGTTGCCGCTTACTATGGAGATTCGATAATGACCGTGCAGAAAAACATGGATAGAACAACTAGCGTTGAGGATTATAATTTGACGAATGTTAATAATTGTAAGTAGGACCTTTTGGCTCTGCAAAAATCAATCAACAATAAAGCCATCCAACAATAAAACAATCCCTCCTCCACAACAAATCATAAAAACTTTCCCATCGAATCAACTTTTTTAGTAATTTTGCGTTTTAATTAAAATCGTTCGATGCAGTTTCTACACCCATATTTTTTGTTTGGCTTATTGGCAGTGGCAGTGCCTATTATCATCCATTTGTTCAACTTCAGGCGCTACAAAAAAATATTCTTCTCCAACGTGAGTTTGATCAACGAGGTGAAGCAAGAAACCCGCAAACGTTCGCAACTGCTCCATTTAATCATATTATTGCTGCGCATCTTGGCAATAATTGCCTTGGTTTTGGTGTTTGCGCAGCCCTATGTGCCATACGCCAAACATGCCGCCAACCCCAAAGCCGTCAGCTATGTGAGCATCTATATAGACAACTCGTTCAGCATGCAAGCCGACGGCATCAACAGCAATTTGATAGAAGAAGCCAAAACCAAAGCCCTCGAAATCACCGCTGCCTACAAACCAAGCGACTATTTTCAGTTGGTGACCAACAATTTCGACCCGCGCCACTATCGCTTTGCCTCGCGCGACGAATTTGCCGAGATGCTACGCGAGGTGGAGGTGAGTCCCTTTGCCAAAAACATCGCGGAGGTGGCGCGTCGCCAAGCCGAGAGTTTCAAAGACATCCGCAACGCTGCCAAAAACGTGTATTATATCTCCGACTTCCAAAAAAACACCACCCTCAGCGACCAGTTTAAGCCCGACACCACCATCAAATATTATTTCGTGCCCCTCAAATCCAACACGCAAAACAATCTCTACATTGATTCCTGTTGGTTCGAGTCGCCCGTGCATTTGGTGGGTCAAAAGGCGAAGTTGATTGCCCGCGTCAAGAATTTGGCGAATGCGGCGGTGGAGAAAGTGCCGCTCAAACTGATGGTCAACAATGTGCAGAAAGCCGTCAGCAGCTTCGACATAGGACCCAACACCACGGCAGACATCACCATCACCTACACCGATGCCGAATCGGGCATACATCAGTGCATGTTAGAAATCGCCGACAGCCCCATCACGTGGGACGACAACTTTTATTTCTCCTACTCCATCCTGAAGTCCATCCCTCTGCTGAGCATCAATGGCAGCCAACCAAGTGTCTATCTCAATTCGCTCTTGGGCAACGACTCTGCGTTTGTATTCAAAAACATTTCTGTCAATGGCGTTAATTATAGCGAATTGGCTTCCTACAATCTGATTATATTGAACGAAATTGACGACATCTCTACGGGCTTGGCGCAAGAGTTGCAGAAATTTGTGGCGGCAGGCGGCAGTTTGTTTGTGGTGCCTTCGGCGCATATCAATGTGGAGTCCTACCGCAGCTTCCTGAACGCTATGGGCTCCGACTATTATGGCACTTTGATAAAAGCTACGCAGAAAATCTCTGCCATCAATTTGCTCAACCCGGTGTATAACGACGTGTTCGAAAGCTTCCCCGAAAATATTGATTTGCCGCAGGTGATGTCTTACTACAGCATAAGCCACATCAGCAAATCCAATCAGGAGTTTCTGTTGAAATTGCAAAATGGCGACATGTTTCTCAATCAGCAATCGGTGGGCAACGGCAAAGTATATCTGATGGCGGTTCCGTTGCAGACCGACTTTAGCAACTTCCCCAAACATGCCGTTTTTGTCCCCACTATTTATAAGATAGCGATGTTGAGCTCGCCCCAACACAAATTATACTACACCATCGGTCGCGACGAAGTGGTCAACATCTCCACCGCCCGCGACACCGTCCAAGAATCCATTTATAAACTGAAACAAGCGAAAGGCAGCGACGAAATCATCCCCGAACAACGCAAAACGGCAGGCATCCTCAGCCTGATGTTTCACAATCAGGTGCTCAGCAATGGCAATTATTTGTTGATGAACGAAAACGTGGAGCAGTCGTGCATCTCGTTCAACTACAATCGTCAGGAATCCAATATCACGAGCTTCACCTCCTCAGAAATCAATGCTTTTATTGATAAGAATAAATTACAGAATACGCAAATAATCGAATCCACCTCGAAACCGCTCACGCAAATCATCACCGAAATGAACCAAGGCATCAAATTGTGGAAAACTTTTGTGCTGCTTGCTTTGCTATTTCTTGCTGCAGAAGTATTACTTTTGCGCCTGTGGAAATAAATTGATGAACCTATGGATGAACCGAACATACTAAACGAAGCGGAAGCAGAAGACAACGCTGCCATGTCAAGCGATTCGCAGGAAGAACTTCCTAAGACCATCCATTTGTCGGGAATGTATAAAAATTGGTTCCTCGACTATGCTTCTTATGTCAACCTCGAACGTGCTGTGCCCGATGTGCGCGATGGTTTGAAACCCGTTCACCGCCGCATTTTGCATGCCCTCAAAGAAATTGATGACGGTCGTTTCAATAAAGCCGCCAACATCATCGGCAACACCATGAAATATCACCCGCATGGCGATATGTCCATCAGCGAGGCGTTGGTGCTCTTAGGTCAAAAAGATTTGCTCATTGATACCCAGGGAAACTGGGGTAACATCCTGACCGGCGATGGTGCTGCAGCTCCGCGTTATATTGAGGCACGTTTGTCGAAGTTTGCCCTCGAGATCGTGTTTAATCCCAAAACCACCGTATGGAAAAGCTCTTACGATGGTCGCAACAGAGAGCCTGTTACCCTGCCCGTCAAATTCCCCCTCTTGCTTGCCCAAGGCGTGGAAGGCATCGGTGTGGGTTTGGCATCCAAGATACTCCCCCACAACTTTATCGAACTGATTGACGCCTCCATCAATCATCTGAAAGGAGAAGAGTATGAGTTCTTCCCCGATTTCCCAACGGCAGGCATGGCTGATTTCTCTAGATACAACGATGGCGCTACAGGTAGCAGGGTACGTGTCCGGGCACGCATCAATCAATTAGACAAAAAGACACTTGTAGTTACCGAAATTCCCTTTGGAACCAATACGGGCACCCTCATTGATTCAATCGTGTTAGCCAACGAAAAAGGCAAAATCAAAATACGCAAGATTGATGATAACACTGCAGCTAACGTTGAAATCCTCATACATCTAACCCCCGGAGTTTCTCCCGATACTACGATTGATGCCTTATACGCCTTCACGGATTGCGAAATAAGCATCTCTCCCAATTGCTGTGTGATTGATAAGCAAACGCCGCGCTTCACCAATGTGCGCGAAATCCTCGAAATATCTGTGCAGAACACCCTCGATTTGCTGCAATTGGAGTTGGAAATCGAAAAAGCAGAATGTTTGGAGCGTTTGCATTTCTTATCCCTCGAACGTATTTTTATTGAGAAAGAAGTCTATCAACTCATCCGCAAATCGAGAACCGACCAAGAGATTGACGAAACCATTGACAATGGTTTGAAACCCTATATTAAGGAATTCATACGCGAAGTAACCATAGAGGATATTCATCGCTTGCGCAAAATCCCCATTGATCGCATATCGAAATACAATTCAGATAAAGCCGAAGACATCATCAATTCCCTGCGAGACGATATAGTGCAGGTGGATTATGATTTAGACCATTTGGTTGATTATGCCGTAGCCTATTACGAACGCATCAAAAAGAAATACGGTCATGGCAGAGAGCGCAAGACCGAAATACGCAACTTCGACGTCATACAAGCTACAATGGTGGCTGCTGCCAACCAAAAACTCTATGTCAACCGCATCGAAGGCTTTGTAGGTACGGGCATCAAAAAAGATGAATTAGTTTGCGATTGTTCCGATATTGATGACTTCATTGCTTTCAAATCCGATGGAACCTTCCAAGTTTCGAAAGTATCGGATAAGGTGTTTGTCGGAAAGGATATTATCTACATCAATGTGTTTAAAAAGAACGACGAACGCACCATTTACAACATGATTTATCAGGATGGCAAGACGGGTCCTGCCATGATAAAACGCTTTGCGGTGACGGGCGTAACACGTGATAAAGAATATTCGCTCACCAAAGGAAAGCCCAACTCGAAAGTGCTATATTTTACGGTGAATCCCAACGGAGAAGCCGAAATCATCACGGTGAACCTTCGTCCACGTCCACGCTTGAAGGTATTGACGTTCAATTATGATTTCAGCACTATTTCCATCAAGGGACGCAGTTCCATCGGTAATATTCTCACTAAGCATATCGTTCGAAAGATTTCATTGAAAGATGAGGGCGTTTCCACCTTAGGCGCACGCGATATTTGGTTCGACGACAGCGTGAATCGTCTTAATGCGGAACAGCGCGGCAAATGGCTCGGTGCTTTCGAAGCGGAAGATAAAATCATCACGTTTATGAAGTCGGGCAACTTCAAAATCTATAATCCCGATTTCTCCATCCATTTTGATGAAGACCTTTTCATCATCGAGAAATATAATCCCGAGAAAGTTTATACAGTGATTTATCACGATGGGGAAGTGGGTTTTAGCTTCGCCAAACGTTTCACGGTGGAATATACCGACAAGAAGTCGTGCTTCATCAGCGAAAGCGCCAATTCTCACTTAATTGAGTTTATGCAGGAAAAGAATCCTTCCGTTGAATTGATTTTCGATGCAAAACATTCGCGCAGCAAACCTTCCGAGCTGATAGATTTGGTGGAATTCATCGGCGTGAAGAGCTATAAAGCCAAGGGAAAGCGTTTATCCACCAACCCTATTGTTTCCATGCATCGCATTATCCCCGAAGTTGTGGAGGAAGAAGAACCCGAAATCCTTGACGACATAGAACAAATTGAGGAAGAAGCTGAAGAAACGCCTTCGATTCCAAATGAGATACGCATGACCAACTTCACCGTTGAGGAAGTTGAGGAAGTCGGTGAGAATGTTAGCGATTTCGATGATATAATCTCTGATGAGACCCCAACAGAGGAAGATGCACCTGCCAAGAAACCCAAGAAAGAAACGAAACCCAAGAAAGATAATAAAGACAACAAAGATTCATCAGGAAGTTTCCAAATCCAATTTGAATTTTAATAGATACAATACTTTATGCAAGATACTAAAATATTAGATATTACAGCAGATGTGAAATGGATAGGGGTGCTCGATGCAGACATTCGCAACTTTGATATTGTGATGGAAACGCAATATGGCACCACCTACAATTCGTATTTCATCAATGCACAAAAGAAAACCATTGTTGATGCCACTAAGGAAAAGTTTTGGGATGTTTATTTGGCAAAGCTTTTAGCTGTCACCAAACCCGAAGAAATTGACTACATCATTGTCCATCATTCCGAACCCGACCACTCAGGCAATTTAGCGAATTTGCTGCAACTTGCACCTCAGGCAATCGTTGTCGGTTCAGGCAATGTGGTGCGCTATTTGGGTGACTTGTTGAATCGGGACTTCGCCCATATCATTGTAAAAGACGGCGACACCCTCGACCTTGGCAATAAAACGCTCCGTTTCATCGGTGCGCCCAACCTGCATTGGCCCGACACCATGTATTCCTATTTGGAAGAAGATAAACTTTTGTTTACCTGCGATTCCTTTAGTGCGCATTTTTGCCATCCCGAAATGTATGACGATAAAGTGGGCGATTTTGATGATTCCTTCAAGTATTATTTTGATGTCATCATGAAAATCTACAGCAAGTTTGCTCTGAAAGCCATAGAGAAAATCATACCTTTAGACATCCGTGCCGTATGCACCGGACACGGACCTGTACTTACCCATAATTGGAAGAAGTACGTTGACTTAACTGAAAAATATGCGCGCGAAGCATTTGTCGAACACAAAAACGAAAGGGTGATGATTGCTTATGTTTCTGCTTACGGCAATACCAAAATGATGGCAGAAGCTATTGCCAAAGGTTTCGAAGAGCATAATACTATTGAGGTTGATTTGTGTGATATTGAGAAAATGTCCTTTGGAGAAATTGAACTTAAGATAAATCAAGCCTCTGCCTTTATCATTGGCAGCCCAACCATCAATCAGAATACCTTTCTGCCTATCTACATGATGTTTGCCGCCATGTCGCCATTGCGCGACCGAGGTAAACTTGCCGGATGCTTTGGCTCCTATGGTTGGGGGGGCGAAGTACAAAAGATTATTGAAGGCAATCTCTCCAATCTAAAACTAAACTTGTTTCCGAATAGTATCTTTATCAAATTTACCCCTTCTGCGGAAGAATTAAATAGATGCTATCAATACGGTGTTGACTTTGGTGCAAAGATGCTAGAGATAAATTGTGTTGCTAAACCTTAAATTATTAAAACTATGAATAACGAAATCAAAAACCTCGCACCGCAAAGCGTTTGGGGTTATTTTTATGAAATTATGCAAATTCCGCGTCCATCGGGCAAAGAAGAAAAGATTATTGCTTATCTTCAGGAATTTGGCAAACAACACAAGTTAGAAACCGTTACGGATGAAGTCGGCAATGTCCTGATTCGAAAAGGGGCAACGGCAGGTAAAGAACATTTACCCTCCATCGTGCTCCAAAGCCATTTGGATATGGTGTGCGAAAAGAATTCCGATACCAAACATGACTTTGAAAAAGACGCAATAAAAGCTGTTATCGAAAATGGTTGGCTTATTGCTCATGAAACAACGCTAGGAGCTGATAATGGTATTGGTGTTGCTTTACAGATGGCGGTTTTAGCTTCAAACACTATTGAGCACGGACCCCTCGAATGTTTATTCACTGTGGATGAAGAAACAGGTTTGAAGGGAGCTTTCTCCTTGAAGGAAGATTTTGTAAACAGCCGTATGCTCATCAATGTCGACTCAGAGGAAGATGGTGAGTTCACCATAGGTTGTGCAGGCGGTGGCGACACTGTGGCACGTTTCTTCTATACCAAAGATGATGTTCCTGCTAATTACGAAGCTTGCAAAATCAGCGTGAGCGACCTGCAAGGCGGACATTCCGGCGAAGATATCAACCGAGGTAGAGGCAATGCCGTGAAGCTCTTGACGCGGATATTGTGGAATGTGACGAATAAGTTTGGTGTCCGTGTTTCGTATATTAAAGCGGGTAATCTCCGCAATGCTGTTGCCCGTGAAGGCAAATGCGTTTGTGTGGTTCCTCTTGAAAATATGACGGCTTTTGCTGCATATTTTGCACAAATTGCCTCGGACATCAAAGCAGAATACAAAACCAATGAACCCAAACTCACCATTGCCTGTACAGGCGAAGAAACACCTTCATATGTGTTGGATTTAGATACTCAGAAATTATTGCTCAATGCACTCTATGCTTGCCCGCATGGCGTCATCACCATGTCGCCCGACATTGAAGGTTTGGTGCAAACGTCCACCAATTTGGCATCCATTAAAATGCGTGGCGATGCTAAAGACGCTGAAGACGACAAAGAAATCCCCGAATTGCAAGACAATGAAATCAAAGTGGCTACAAGTCAACGTAGCGCTATTGAATCAGCGAAACAAGATATGATAGACATGGTGGATTGTGCTTTTGCCCACAAAGGTGTTGAGGTGTCACATGCTTCAGGCTATCCCGGTTGGAAACCCGACTTGGGTTCAAAGATATTGGCTATTTCGGTCAAGTCCTACGAAAAATTGTATGGCAAAAAGCCTATAATCAAAGCCATACATGCAGGCTTGGAATGTGGCTTGATTGGCGAAAAATATCCCGGTATTGATATGATTTCTTTTGGTCCGAGTATGTTAGGTGTTCATGCGCCCGGCGAAAAGATTGAAATACATACGGTGCAGAATTGTTGGGATTTGCTAGTGGACGTATTGAAATCATTATAGACAAACTCAAAGTTCAGCCAATGAAAAAAGGCTTGCCTCAATGTTGAGACAAGCCTTTTGTTTTTATGTCTGAAATGCATTCGCGTTACAGACACTAGATCTTAATGGATATCCTAAAAAAGATACTATTCCTTTTTTACCCATTCAAGTTTCTATATCTTATCCACATTTGGAGTAACCACAATTGGTACACGACAAACATCCTTCCACATAGATCAAACTTGAGGAGTCTTCACATTGTGGACATTTACGATCGGGAGCAATAGTGCCATCCGGAATGTAACGTTTCAAGGCACGCACCACACCGTTTTTCCAGGTGTTTATGGAATCATTATCCAAGTGCAAATTCAAGATTAAATCTACAGCGTACGGCAATGGCATACCGTGACGTAATATACCGGAAATCAGCTTCGCATAATTCCAATATTCAACATCAAACGAACGCGACAGACCTTCGATGGTTGCCTTGTAGCCTTGTTTGTCTTCGTATTGAAAATCATAACGCGTGTTTTCACCATCGTCTTTGTTTTTCAACACCCAACCTTTGTTGACGAAAGGCGGCAGATAGAAATCTTCGGCTTTACCTGTAAAAATCTCGTAGGGTTTGCCATTGATGTGTCCCACCACAGCCATCCATTTTTCGTAATCATTTTGAAAACGAACCACGTCAGCTTCCAAACGTTTGGGGCGTTGTGGTGCTCTAGTGTCGCGGAATTCCGTCACTTCTTCTTTCTTTTGTGCATCCGAAATCAAAACGCCCGAGCGCGAACCATCGCGATAAATCGTAACGCCTTTGCATCCCGATTCCCATGCTGTTCGATAGATATCGCTGACCATAGCTTCGGTAGTTTCTTTCGGCACATTCACAGTAACACTGATAGAATGATCCACCCATTTCTGAATGGCGCCTTGCATCTTTACTTTTGCCAACCAATCAATATCGTTTGCAGTGGCTTTGTAGTAAGGCGATTTCTTGATGATATCATCCAACATAGTGTCGTTATAGTTTTGCACTTCTTCCACATTATAACCATTCACCTCCAACCATTTTGAAAACTTGGGATGAAACACATTGTATTCCTCCCACGAATCACTCGAGCTATCCACAAAGGTAATATCCGATGCTTTGTCGTTGGGATTCACTTTTCTGCGACGACGATAACGAACATCGAAAGCAGGTTCTATGCCCGAAGTGGTTTGGGTGCAGATGCTCACACTGCCTGTTGGTGCAATCGTAAGTAAGGCGATATTCCTTCTGCCGTATTTCACCATATCATCATACAATTCAGGGTCAGCATCTTTTAGACGTTGAATAAAAGGATTGTTTTTTTCTTTATCAGCATTATAAACCGGAAAAGCTCCACGTTCTTTAGCCAAATATGTGGATGAGCGATAAGCATCAATTGCCAATTGCTGATGAACTCCCACAGAGAAATTGATGGCTTCTTCCGAACCGTAACGACATCCCAAAGCTGCTAACATATCGCCTTCGGCAGTTATGCCAATACCCGTACGACGACCTTGTAGGGTTTTATGTTTTATCTTTTCCCACAATAGGCGTTCGGTACGTTTGGTTTCCTCTTCTTCGGGGTCGGAAGCAATTTTGCGGAGGATGTTATCAATTTTCTCAGATTCCAAATCAATGATGTCGTCCATGATGCGTTGTGCATAATGAATATGTTCGCTGAAGAGTTCTACATTAAATTCTGCATTTTCGGTAAATGGATTTTCCACGTAGCTATAGAGGTTAATAGCCAACAAACGGCAACTATCATACGGACATAATGGAATTTCACCGCAAGGATTGGTTGATACCGTAGTGAAGCCCATATCGGCATAGGAATCAGGAACGGACTCTTTCAGGATGGTATCCCAAAATAAAATCCCGGGCTCGGCAGACTTCCATGCATTGTGAATTATTTTATCCCAAAGAGGCAAAGCATCAATTTCTTTGGTAATAAGTGGATGTTTGGATTTAATAGGATACTGTTGATGATAGGTGGTATTGTTTTTAACGGCTTGCATAAATTCGTCGTCAATTTTCACCGACACATTGGCGCCTGTAACTTTTCCATCTTCGAGCTTGGCATCAATAAAACTTTCTACATCGGGATGTTTAATCGAAATGCTGAGCATCAAAGCGCCGCGACGGCCGTCTTGAGCCACCTCACGCGTGGAGTTGGAATAACGTTCCATGAAAGGAACGATACCTGTGGAGGTGATGGCACTATTCTTCACAGGGCTACCGCTAGGGCGAATGTGTGACAAATCGTGACCCACGCCACCTCTTCTTTTCATCAGTTGCACTTGTTCTTGGTCAATTTTCATCACACCGCCGTATGAATCGGAAGGTCCGTTGCTCCCAATAACAAAGCAGTTGGATAGCGATGAAATTTGATGATCATTGCCGATGCCTGCCATAGGACTGCCTTGCGGAACGATGAATTTGAAATCTTTCAACAGCGAATATATCTTTTCTTCCGACATAGGATTGGGATATTTTTGCTCGATGCGCGCGATTTCTTTTGCAATACGATGATGCATTTCGTCGGGCGACACTTCGAACAAATCGCCGTCACTATTTTTTAGTGCATACTTGTTTATCCACACATTTGCGGCTAAGGCATCGCCTTTGAAATACTCTGTACTGGCTTTGAAAGCTTCATTGTAGTTGTAAGCTCCTGGTACGTTTTTACTTGGGGGAAATTGTTCACTCATATCTTCTTGTTCAAACTCTTCTTCAGGTAGTGTAGGTCGGACTCTATTTTCTAAAACCTTGTCGTATGATGTATCTTTTTTTTGTTCGTCCGTTTGCTGCGGAATGTAGGTTGAGAGCTTGTCTTCCATAAATACTTGATTTTTTATAAAACTTAATAATTTGTTCTTTTGGTGTTTATCTAATTTTCTGAGAAAAAATTTCAGATGGCTAAATTACACAAGAAAGCGACTGATAGCAACTCAATTTTATTAACAAAATGGGCATTTTATTAACGATGTAAAAAAATAAAATATATTCCGAAGGATTTTCCAAGCAGTTAGCGCTGCTTAAGCATCCTTCATAGCACTCCATATCAGCTTTTTGCCAAAGCCTAAATTGTTATCTGTCAATTTTAGGAAATTCGGGCGGATAATCCAAAAAGGAGTGTCCTTTAAAAAAGGTGCAGCGTATGGAAATCTTTTCAGATATTCTTTGCGATATGTTTTCAGTGATTCTCCTGTGAGTTCTTCTAGCTCGCCAGTGAGTTGAACGCCTTGAATTTTGCCAATGATTCGAGTTTCTAAAGCGATGGCTCCTGCCACGATGGGTTGTTGCATGGCTTCCTTACCGTGGCGCGTTTCTTTATCCGAAGTGATGATGAAGAGATTTTCGGCAGGATTATACGCGTAAAAACAGGTAGCGCAATAGGGCATATTGTCCATAGAGGTGGCTAAAGTGAGGATATGATGTTTGCGGATGAACTTCACGATGTGAGGGTCAACGGCGTTGAGCGGCATCGTCATCAGGAGAAAGTTTGAAGTTCGCACAAACGGAAATAGGCTCCCTGCAAGGCGGTGAGTTCGGCATGGTTGCCGCGCTCCACGATTTTTCCGCGTTGCAACACGATGATTTCATCGGCAAACTGCACCGTGGACAAACGATGGGCTATCACCACAGAGGTGCGGTTTTGCATCAACTTGGTCAAAGCATCCTGAACCAAACGTTCCGATTCGGTGTCGAGGGCAGAGGTGGCTTCGTCTAATATCATCACAGGGGGATTCATCAAAACGGCACGGGCAATGCTTAGGCGTTGTTTTTGTCCGCCCGACAGTTTCATGCCGCGGTCGCCTATGTTGGTATGGTATCCTTTCTCCATCTCGATGATAAATTCGTGGGCGTTGGCTATTTTGGCTGCTTTTATCACATCTTCCTCCGTTACGTCGTTCATGCCAAAGGCGATGTTGTTGAACACCGATTCGTTGAACAGTATGGTTTCTTGGGTGACGATGCCCATCAATCGGCGTAAATCAGAAATCACATAATCTTTCACATTGACACCATCCACCAACAACTCGCCCTCGGTGCAATCATAGAATCGCGGTAGCAAATCCACCATCGTTGACTTGCCCGCTCCCGAAGGACCGACGATGGCAATGGTTTTCCCTTTTTTGATTTCGATGTTGATGTTGTCGAGCACTTTTTCTTTCTCGTAAACGAAACTTACACCTTTATATATAATGGTATCTTGAAAGTCGCGGATGGTTTTGGCATCGGGTTTTTGGGTAATCACTTCTTCGGCATTCAACACCTGCTCGATGCGCTCCACCGAAGCCGCGCCTTTCTGTATGTTGGAATAAGCATCCGTAAAGGACTTGACAGGGTTAATCAATTGGGAAAACATCAACAGATAAGTGAGAAAAACGGACGGGGTGAGGCTCGAGGCATCGGAAGTCAAAATGAGGGTGCCGCCATATAACAACACAGCCCCCACCACAATGATAGCCATAAATTCGCTCAGGGGCGACGCCAAATCGCGTTTGCGAAACAGGCGCGTCATCAGTTTGGTGTAGTTGTTATTGATCACATGAAAACGGGCATTGACCGTATGGATGGCGTTGAAAGCTTTGATGATGCGCAGCCCGCCTATGGTTTCTTCAATGTTGGACAACAGCTCGCCCATTTTTGCCTGACCTTTGTCCGACGTTTTTTTCAGGCTGCTGCCGATGCGCGAGATGACGAAGCCGCTCACGGGGAACAATATCAACACAAAAAGCGTCAATTGCGGACTTATCACAAACATGGATACCAAAAAACACAGTATGGAAATCGGCTCGCGGAAAATCATTTCCAAGGAAGTCATGATGGTCCATTGCACTTCCTGCACATCCTGCGTCATGCGCGAAATGATGTCGCCTTTGCGCTGTTCGGAATAGTAAGCCAAGGGCAGTATCATGATTTTTAGGTAGAGTTCGTTGCGGATGTCTTTCACCACGCCGTTGCGGATGGGCGCCACAAAAAACATACCCAAATAGCGGAACAGATTCTTCAGTAAAAACAAAAGGACTACTGCGATGCAGATATAGTACAGGGCTGTTATACTGCCTGATTTTTCGATAATATTGCTAACAAAATAATAGAAATTGAGAGTGATAGATTTAATACTCATAGATAATGGTGGAGCAGAATGCACTATCGGACTTTCTTTAAAAAGAATATCTAAAACAGGTTTAAAAAGAACAAGGGAAACCACGTTAAACACCACCGACAGTATGTTGAAAATGACGGTTAGGATAACATGTCTCCAATACGGTTTGACGAAACGAAGGATTTTTTTAAGCTTTTTCACGATGCAAAGATATTCATTTTTTGGATAATGGAGAGGATTTTAGATTTTAGATTTGAGGATTTAAGATTTAGGAGAAAACCACTGAGGCACTAATAACACTTAGATACACTAAGAAATTAAACCACATAGGAACATAGACACATAGAAGACTTTTAGGCTTTAGACTTTAAGACTTGTGTGCAGTGAGTATTTTACTTGGTGTGTATTTTTATAAAAGGACACATAGAAAGACTAAGGGTTGTCGTTATTCGTAATTTCGTAATTCGTAGAGGTAATTCATTCCTACCTCACCAAGCTCACATTTCCCTTACGAATTTCTTTTTTGCCGTTTTTGAAGGTGATTTCTGCCCACCAAACGTAGTTGCCTGTTTCGCAATCTTTGCTTTGGTAAGTGCCATCCCAAGCATCATTGGGGTTGTTGGTTTCGAATATTTTGTTGCCCCAACGGTTATATATCTCCAGGTGGAGGCTATCTATCTGCGGGCTGCGGAGGCGAAAGCCTTCATTGTGCCCATCATGATTGGGGGAGAAGATATTGGGAACATACAGCATTGGGGGTGGCTCATTGGGTGCTATCGTATCTTCACAAGGGCAAAGAGAAAAGTTATCAAAAAATAACATGAA
>CAIOJS010000338.1 GCA_903858655.1 uncultured bacterium
GAAAAATGAAAAATGAAAAATGAAAAATTGGGGAGAGTTAATACATTGATGTTCCGTGCTTAGTGTATCTTTGTGTTCTTAGTGTCTTTGTGGTAAAAATAAATAATCTAAACCGAATTTTGAAAAAGAAAGTCCTTTTTATAACATATTATTGGCCCCCCGCAGGTGGTGCGCCTATCAATCGCATTTTGAAGTTCTATCAATATCTTCATGAGTGTGGTTGGGAAGCGATTATATTGACTACTGAAGGCGGCGATTTCCCTTTTGAGGATGAGAGTTTATTGAAAGAAGTGAAACCTGAGACGAAAGTGTATCGTTCGAAGGGCTTTAGCTTGCACAAGATATTCAGTTCGGTGTCGCCAAAGTCGAAGAAGAACTTTGTGCCCTATGGTTTCACGGATGCTTCAGAGAGTTCTTTCATGGATAAGTTTTCGCGATGGGTGAAATATAATTTCATACCTGATACGCGTTTCCCTTGGTATTTCACGACGGTGAGCAAGGCAGTGCAGATTATAAAAGATGAAAAGATAGATTTGATATTCAGTTCATCGCCACCACAAACGAATCATCTTATTGCCCGCAAAGCTGCCAAGCGAACAGGTTTGCCTTGGGTTGCTGACTTCCGCGACCCGTGGACGGATGTGTTTTGGTTGCTGAATAACTCCATCCGTTGGAAACTGATACATGCTATGGATAAACGCATCGAACGGAAAACTATCAGCAAAATGGATGCTATCATCACGGTGGGTCCTTCCTTGGTGGAGATTCTTCAACGGAAAACGGATAAGAAAATCCATCTGATAAGTAATGGTTACGATGATAAATACTTCAATGAATTAAAGTATCAAAAAAACGAGAAGTTCACCATTACATACGCGGGAAGTTTGAGTAAAGAACAAGACCCTATATGCTTTTTTAAGGCGTTGGAACTGTTGAAAGATACTGATGATTTCTATAATAATGTGGAGATATTATTTCTAGGAAATTTCCCTTCTTATCTTTACGATTTGGTGAATAATTCATCCTATAAAGATAAAACAAAATACTCGCCTTATACCTTTTATACGGATTCTCTGCGGCAGATTGCACAGTCGGAGTTGTTGTTGTTGATAGTGCCCGAAACGGATGATAACAAATGCATTTTGACAAGCAAGTTGTTTGATTATATGGGTGCATCGCGACCTGTTTTGGCTTATGGACCGAAAGATGGAGATGCAGCGCAGGTGTTGGAGAAAGCAAATGCAGGCGAGATGTTTGATTATACGGATTACATTGCATCATCAGAATACATACTAAAGGTATATAATGTTTGGAAGTCGGATTCGTTGGAGCCTGTTATCAATACAGATAAGATTACGCAATATACCCGCAGAAATCTCACCAAACAATTAGCCGCTATTTTCGATAGTTTGGTGCCTTAGAATTCAATTCTATAGGACGCCAAGGGTATGAGCGGCAAGTCATATATGGATTCAATCTGATTGGTGTAAGGATTGAAAGTGATGCCCGCCACATTCTTCCGATTAAAGATGTTTCCCAATTCAACAGCAAACTCATGCGAACATTTTTTCCGGTTTAACCGATAGCGCAAACGGAAATCTATCTTTATGAAGTCTGCGGTTTTCCGTGTATAAGCTAATGAATCTATAGGTACGGCTTGATGCATCAGGCTTGATTGCTCCTTATCAATAGGCGTGTACCGTTGTCCGCCTATATCAACTACTTTCAGGCTAAAGCCAAAAGTGCTGTTTTTCTTTTTGCCGATTCTCCACTCTTTTCCGCCCAATAAATTGAAAGCATAATTGGAATTGTAGCGCGTGTTGCGCACGATGCCGTCAGGGTTTATGTATTTTGAATCATAAATGGAACCCGTAAACAATATGTAATAGCCTTTGTTCAAAAACCTCTCCAC
The DNA here is from genome assembly GCA_903858655.1 of uncultured bacterium. Classification (GTDB taxonomy): domain Bacteria; phylum Bacteroidota; class Bacteroidia; order Bacteroidales; family CAIWKO01; genus CAIWKO01. The sequence continues at coordinate 1,913 of CAIOJS010000338.1, forward strand.
AGTAAGCTCCAAACCATAGTTGTGTCCCTTGCCTTTGTTCACTAAGGCTTGATTGATGAAGGCATTGTCGGAATTGCTGTAGTTCACTAACGACTGCGTAGGGTTGGATAGGGAGGTTGGAATCTGAGTTAAATACTGATAATAGGCTTCGATGCGGCATCTCCAATTCTCAAAAAACAACCATTCGTAGCTCAAGACTGCTTGATAACTCTTCGTGAAATTTAAGGAGGTGTTTGGCTTATAATTCGTACTATCCGTAGTAATTTGTGTCTGATACACCTGCACGGGTTGGGTTTGTCCGTGAATGCCAAAGCCAAGTGTGAGTGAATGTAAGGCATTGATGGTGTAGCGCATCGCAAAGCGCGGCTCGAAGCTGAAACGCCCGTTGTTTATCAGGTACAAACTGTGAAATCCGGGCGTGAGTGACAGATGTTCATTCAGATATATCTTATATTGAAAATAAGCTTGCAACAAATTCATGCCGCCAGTAAAGTCGCTGATGATTTGTTTCTTCTTTCCAGGATATAAATAATAGTAGCTGTCGTCTATGGTGTTCTGATTCCGATACATGATGCCTGCACGAAATATATGCGCGGTTTTAATCTTCTTATTAAACAAAACAGACACAATATTCGTTTGTTGCGAAGTGGAAATCTGTTGCTTCGGGTACACATTGTAGTCCGAACCTGTTGAATCTTCCGAGTAATTTGGGTTGAAATAGGAGACTGATACGATAGTTTTCAGATAAGCAGTGCTGCCAATGGGACAAAACCACGTCAGACTACCGAAGCCCGATTTGGAACCCGAAATATCGCCTATGCGATCGCCATCATTTTTCCATGTGGTGGAATCTTTCGCAGGTTTAAACACGGATTTGCTGATGCCGCCAACCCCTTCGAAGGCGATATATCCTTTTTTCAAGGGGAAATTCAACTTAAAAGTTAAGTCTTGAAAATCAGGTGTAGATTCCACGATGTGAATACCTGCTAAAGCTAATAAAGCTACAGTGGAATAGCGATAAGCAGCCAAATAGGATGCCTGTTTTCCCTTTTTGAACGGACCTTCAGCGCCAAATTCAACACCATTGGCACCGATTTGAGCCGTGTATTCGCGCTTTTCGTTATTGCCATTGCGAAGTTTCAAATCAAATACGGCAGAAGTGGCGTTGCCATATTCAGGCGCAAAAGCACCACTCAGGAAATCGGAATTATCTAAGAGATTGTTGTTAATCATACTGATGGCGCCCCCCGAACTGCCCATTTCTGCAAAGTGATTGGGGTTAGGAATCTCCACGCCATCCAAGCGCCAAAGTATCCCGATAGGAGAATTGCCCCGAACCACGATGTCATTACGCTCATCGGATGCGATAGACACCCCCGCGAAGTTCGCAGCCATACGCGATATGTCGCCCCATGCGCCCGCGTACTTATTGGTTTCCTCCACAGAGAATTGGCGCGCACTGATTACCGACATTTCGTTCACCGTGTTCTGCTTTTTATTCTCCGCACTTATCACAACTTCCTTGCTCGTAAAGATTTTCTGCGCCAATTCGATGTTGATAACAAACTCATGGGCAGACGTTATCTCTATATTCTTCAACGTTTGTTCTTCATAACCCAAATAACTAATGACCAAGGTTTGTCTGCCCACGGGAACGCCCTCAATGCGAAATTTTCCGTTCTCATCAGTGGTGCATCCCTTCAATGGGAGGGTATTCAATACGACGACATTGGCTCCCGGCAAGGAAACGCGGGTATCTTTATCAATAATAACGCCTCGAATGGTCTGCGTCAAGTTCTGCGAAAAAGCTTGCAGATTTAGGACGCAAACAAAAATAAATAGTATTAAAAGTTTATATTTTACTCTCACGCGGCGAAAATTGTTTATTTTTGTATGATTGTTTTAATTACAAATAAATTTATATACATGAAAAAGAGCATCTTAATAAGCATTGTCGTTGCCATAATGGGCTTCGCATGTTCGACGACAAAGTTATCAAAAAGTGGCGACTCGGAGAAGAAATTTGTTTCAACATTTTTATCTTACCTAAATCACGACACGGGACCCCAATATAAAGAGATGATGAATTGCATTTCGCCGTCCTATATTCTTCTAAATAATATCAATACGGCTACCTACAAAGTGAACAACTATGCCATTTGGGGTTTTGCCATTCAGTCTTATGCACAGCGGCAACATCGGGTGGTGGTGACTATTTGGGGTGAAGATAAGAAATGGGTGCATCAATTGACGTTCAAATTGGGCAAAGAAAATGGAAAATTGTACTTGATGCCATCCAAACATAGCGACACCTATATAGATCCATGGGATGATGTGAAAACTTATGTGAATCAATAAGGGAATATATGCCAAGTGCTGAAATCAGAAGAACAGGATTTTCTGTTGAAATATTCAATACATATTTACGTAGTTATCATCCTTAAAATGAAACCTATCGAAGTAGCGAAAAGGCAATGTAAAAAATAATAATAAAGTATTTAAAGTAATTTTTAATCTCATTCGTTTACATATTTATATGGACGAATTAATTGCATTACCGATGGCGCAGCAACAACAAAGCATAAAACAAGCCGTACAGCATTATGGAAAACGATTGTTTAGCTTTATACGGAGCCGAGTGAAGAGCGATGAGGATGCCAAAGACATACTGCAGGATGTTTGGTATCAGTTGAGTGCTATCATGGACACGGAACCCATTGAACAATTGAGTGCGTGGCTGTTTCGTGTGAGTCGCAATCGAATTGTGGACAAAAGCCGAAAGCAAACCACTTTATCTTTGGATGAAATGGTCTATGAGGACGAGTCGGGAGAGCTGATTTTTCCTGCGGTTTTCATGGACGACGATTTGGCGGCGGATGTCGAGATGGATAAAGCATATTTCATGGATTCGGTGATGAAGGCTTTGAATGAGTTGCCTGAAAAACAACGTCAAGTCTTTGTTTTGAATGAAATGGAGGACATGACTTTGCAACAAATTGCTGACCAAACCGGTGAGAATATTAAGACGATCATATCGCGGAAGCGTTACGCAGTGAAGTATTTGCGCGAACGACTTCAACAGTTTACGTGAGTTTTATAACTTGCTTTTTCATCGTTGGATTTCACTTTTTAAAATGCTCATTTACTTGAGTAAACTGCGCTTTTAAAAAGCTTATCCGCCTCGAAAAATCTAATTTATAAAATCACTTTTAATTAAATTATTAATCAGTAAAAATTTAGAAATTATGATGTGTTGTGGAAAAAAACGGGGAAAAGGCTATTGGATTAAATGTGCCATCTTTATCCCCATCGCCGTTGCGGCGGGAGTATTCGGTTTTGGATGGGTGGTTATGACCCTGTGGAATTGGCTGTTGCCTGCCTTGTTCGGCGTCGGAGTTATCACTTTTTGGCAAGCCTTGGGCATTTTAGTGTTGGCGAAGATATTGTTTGGTGGATTCAAAGGGTGTCATGGACATTCGAAGCATCATCATAGCCATGCTTCGCACGATTGGCACCATAAATGGATGCAAATGACGCCCGAGGAACGCGAAACGATGAAAGCCAAATGGAAAGGTTGCTGCGAACCTTGCGAGCCAAGTGAGCCGAAAGAATAATAAGAAGTAATGTTTTGAGAAATAGCACGGTTTTAATCGTGCTATTTTTTTATGAGTAAGTTCACATACCTATCCTTCACACACAGTGTTGGGAGAGTTGGGATTCGTAGTATTTTCGTAATCCGTAACTCGCATGGATATTCTTGGAATTTGGATCTTGGTATTTGGGTCTTGCAACTACCGCAGGTAAACCATCTTCTTCACCTGTATCGTATTCCCATTGGCTAATTCGCAGAAATAAATCCCGGAAGGCAAATCTTTTGGAGTCCATTCTATGGTATAAGTACCTATGGTTTTGTTGCCTTCAAACAAGGTACTGACAATTTTTCCATGAAAATCCATTATCTTGAGCGACACATCGGGCGAATTGGCTACGAGGGTGAATTTGATTTGTGTGGAAGTTTGGAACGGATTGGGTGAGTTTTGTTCTAAAAAGTAATTACCCGAAGAAGGATTTGTTGAGATACTCGACGTGCCAAGTGTGGGGCTGCCCGCTTCCATCCATGCGTTATAGATGAGTTCCGCCAAGGCGTGGGAGGCATTCTTGAATAATACTTTCGTAAATTTCTGACTTTTGCTCCACAAAGCATTTTTATAGGTTGTTGAATAATAATTGGTAGATAAACCATAAGCATAATTGTCGGCTGCCAACACAGAATCGATATAGGTATAGTTGGTGTAGATATAATTGAAAACATAATGATTTACATTGGGAATCAAATGAACGGTGTCGCCTGTATAAGTGATTTGGGAGTCAAACCCACTAACCATGGTGCTTTCGTAGCGCGAATGTATGCCATCGTTGCCGGAGTTTTGTCCGTCATAGTTTTTGGTGATATGCAAGGGCATGTGTCCATCAGCCACATAATGCCCCAAGTCGGCAGCGAAAAACATGGCTTTGGTCCAATTGTAATGCAGGAAGGCATTCTTCAACGAATCGTAAGTGGCTAAAGTTGTCCATGGCAAAATGCCATTGTTAGTAACCCAAAGAGTCCCGTTTTGGGCAACGATAGAGTCCCAAGTTTGGCGAATATGATGCGTTGTGTTGAAATCGGCATACATATCAATATCAATATAATGTTTGGGCGATTCGGTGGGGTCAGTGGCTTTGCGGTCGTCGGCATCGGAGGCATGCGCCACCAAATAGGACGTCCAAGAATTGAACTGCGCCATCTGCTGAAAAAAAGACAGCGAGGCATTGTTGCTGATTTTGTCGTGTCCGGTGGACCCCCAACTGATAAGGATTATGGCTACAACTAGCAACAGAAATCCGGAAAAAATACGCTTTAGCATCTGCTTAAAATTTGAGACATCAAAATTACATATAATTATTGAGATAGAAGGAATTTTTATTTTTGATTTGAGATTTTTGATTGGGGATTTTTGATTTTAGATTTTAGAATTATGATTTATGATTTGGATGAGAAAGGTATATATGATGGTCTTTCCCATGTCTGCACTGAGCACATCTATGCTACCCTAGAGCATTTCCGCTTCACCTCAGAGGAGTTCCGCTTCACCTCAGAGCATCTCCGCTTTACCTCAGAGCATCTCCGCTTTACCTCAGAGCATCTCCGCTTCACCTCAGAGCATCTCCGCTTTACCTCAGAGCATCTCTGCTTTACCTCAGAGCATCTCCGCTTTACCTCAGAGGAGCTCCGCTTCACCTCAGAGCATCTCCGCTTCACCTCAGAGGAGCTCCGCTTCACCTCAGAGGAGTTCCGCTTTACCTCAGAGGAGTTCCGCTTCACCTCAGAGGAGTTCCGCTTTACCTCAGAAACCCTTAGCTCCATTTCAATAAATTAAAAATCAATATCATATATAATCTTTATCCAATTCGACAAAATCTATTCTACTAGTAATCTATACCACCACAAAACAAAAAAGCTTGCTCCCACCCTCCTTATATTTCCATGTCAGTCTTGCTTCTGTTCTCTAAATCTTCAAAATCTAAAAGTTTTGACTAATTTTGCAAAAAATCTTTATTGGTATGAATGTCTTAAAATTATCACCCATTATATTGAGCGCACTGATGTTGGCAGCTCATTTTTTCAGAATAGAGAAGGACGCCATTGTGGTGATGTGTATTTGTTTTCCGTTTTTGTTGGTGTTTAAAACAAAATGGGCAGCGCGTAGTGTGCAAATTATTTTGTTTTTGGGCGGATTGGAGTGGCTTCACATCATGTATAAAGATGTGGTGGAGCGCATGAACCTAGGCGAGCCATGGCATAGATTGGCTGTGGTTTTGTGCATGGTGGCAGCGTTCACCGCTGCGTCGGCATTGGTGTTCCGATTCAAAAGCCTTAGGAGATTATATGGATTTGATGGCAGTTCGGAAGAATTGGACGCCGCTTAGAAGGAAATTACTGTGTAGGATTGTAAAACGATTCCACACCCGGGTAGAAAAACTGTTCGCGGGCTACATCTTCTCGAAACATATAATAATGTACAGTGGATTCGGCACACAATTCGTTTTGGTCGTTATGTAAAAGGACTTCGACGATGGCGATATTTCGCTTTTGCGCTGTTATGTGAGCTTTCAAATGTACTATACTAGTGTCCATCATCAAAGGTTTTCGAAATCTAGTCTCGAGTTTGGAGGTGACGCCGGCAGTTCCGAGCTTGGTTTGCACCACCCAACTCGCAATTTCGTCCATCAAGGTAGCCTGTATGCCTCCATGCAACACGTTTCTATATCCCTGAAAGTTATGACTCGGTTGCCAATCGCAGCAAACAAAGTCGTCCTCTTCATAGAATTCCATTTTAAGCCCAAACACATTGTTGGGCGAACATCCGAAACAATTGTAGCCTTCGGATTTGATATACGGATTGAAAATCTTTTTCATTAATTAGCTATTTTTACAAAAATAAAAATTAATTTTATCCCCCAAAATATAAAATGCAAAATGAGACGAAATTTATTACTATTTTTTAGCATCACGCTGCTGTTTTCCTCGTGCAAAACGGAATTATCAACGCAAAAGAAAATCGCTATCATGCAGCAGATGGATTGGTTGCGTGGAGTGTGGGTGGTGCAAACTTCGTCTTACACCTATTTTGAATCGTGGAAGAAAATAAATGACACACTTTATAGCGGAAAAAGCGTCATGCTGATGTCGCGCGATACGGTTTTTAGCGAACGTATGAGCATAGAAGCAAACAAGCAAAGCATCATTTTGACAACTCGAAACAGCCAAAATCCGAGTAGTTCGATTCAAAGTTTCCTTTTAAGCAAAGTTTCTAAAGATAAAATTGTTTTTTTTAATCGTTGGAACAAAGAAGAGCAAATGATTTCATACATTTTAAAAAGTCCTGATAATATGTATATTTACGTCGAAGGAGATAAGAAATCAGTGGCAAGTTATACGCTAGAAAAAATTATGAAATAAGAGATGTTAGTAAAAAATATAATTTATAGCGCTTAATTTTAAAAATTTATTTACTTTTGCACCTTCAAAAAAATATGATATGGCAAAAAAGACAGACAAAACAGAAGACAGAATTGCATCAGTAGAAATTGCATTAGACAGAGGTGAACAATTTTTTGAGAAGAATAAAAACCTATTATTCTATATTCTCTTAGGAATACTCGTCGTGGTAGGCGGTTACTTTGGCTACAAAAAATTCATCAAAGGACCCAAAGAACTCGAAGCACAAGCGAAAATATTTTTTGCCGAGCAGTATTTTGAGAAAGATTCATTGAAACTTGCTATGAATGGCGATGGAACAAATCTCGGATTTATCCAAATTGTTAATGATTATGGTTCTACCAAATCGGGTAATTTGGCAAAGTATTATTTGGGGATATGCTATTTGAAGACGGGAGATTTCCAAAACGCAATCAACAATCTCGAAGATTTCAGTTCGGATGATCAAATTGTAGGTCCGATGGCTATTGGTGCCACAGGCGATGCGTATATGGAATTAGGTCAGACCGACAAGGCTATTGAGTATTATTTGAAAGCTGCCAAGGAGAAAAAAAATGACTTCACAGCACCTATGTTTCTGCAGAAAGCAGGTTGGGCTTATGAAATCCTGAAACAATACGACAAAGCTATTGAAGTTTATACCAAAATACAAAAAGAACACTACAAAAGCTACGAAGCCCGCGATATCGAAAAATATATTGCTCGCGCAAAAGGTTTAATGGGACCTAAATAATTCCTGCATGACTGCAAAAAAAGTAAATCTTTCGGATTACGGTAAGATTACCGAACAAGTATCTGATGATTATACTATAGGTATAGTTGTTTCTGAATGGAATAGCGAAATCACCAACGCTTTGTTGGATGGTGCTGTTGCTACCCTAAAGGAATTAGGTATAAAAAAATCGTCGCTTATTATTGAACACGTCCCCGGAAGCTTCGAACTGCCGTTGGGAGCTCAATATATCATTGACAGCTGCCTTGCCGATGCTGTTATATGCTTGGGCTGTGTGATTCAAGGAGAAACTCGTCACTTTGATTTTATCTGTCAAGCCGTAAGTCATCAAATTGCGCAACTCAATATGGATTACAGCATCCCTGTTATCTTTGGCGTCTTGACCACGGATACAATGCAACAAGCATTGGATCGTGCCGGAGGCAAACATGGCAACAAAGGCGTTGAAGCTGCTGCTGCTGCTATCAAAATGTTACATTTGCGCGATAGATTAGACGCCAATAATTAATACTTATATTTTATGAAAGATGTACGCATTGTTTTCATGGGTACGCCTGAAATCGCTGTAGAATCGCTTCGGCAGATACTACAAGCGAACTATACAGTAGAAGCAGTAGTAACTCCACCCGACAAACCCTCAGGAAGAGGCTTGCATCTGCACGAATCCGCCGTTAAACAATTCGCATCTTCGCAACACCTAAACATACTTCAGCCCGAAAACCTTTCAGATGAAAGCTTTATCGCCACGATTAAAGAAATAAATCCCGACATAATTATCGTCGTTGCTTTCTGCAAAATACCGGATATTCTTCTAGACCTCCCTAAAATGGGCTCCTTCAATCTCCACGCCTCCCTATTGCCGCAATATAGAGGCGCTGCACCCATCAATTGGGCTATCATGAATGGAGAAACGCAAACGGGGCTTAGTACTTTTTTGTTAAACAATAAAATTGATGAAGGAAAGATACTCCTGCAAAAAATAATGGATATAAAGCCATCTTATAATGCAAGCGATTTATACAACCTGATGAAGGTTGATGGTGCAATTTTGGTCTTAGACACAATTAAAATGCTTCTCAGCGGCAATTATAATTCTATTGATCAACAGAATTTATCAAGCGATCCATTGCTTTTAAAAAAAGCTCCAAAGATATTCAAAGACCATTGTCGCATTGATTGGAATAATGATGTGGTAAAAATTCAAAATCAGATTCGCGGATTAAGTTATACCCCCGGAGCCGTCACCGAATTGATTTCACCGAATGAAACCACCTTTTCATTAAAAATATTCCGTTCAGAATTTCATCTAACAGACAAGAAGGTGATGCAAGGAAGCATCGAAACCGACAATCATAAATATTTTCGCATTTTTGCTTCCAATGGTTTTCTTGATTTGAAAGAAGTGCAGCTTTCAGGAAAAAAATTGATGAAAGTGGATGATTTGCTCAGAGGGTTCAAAATAAATAACCAATTTATTGCTAGATAAATTCAACAAAAAAACCTCTGAAAACCTTGCTATTTCTGCAAAGTTTTCAACAAAGTGCCTGTTTTATTAACAAAATGAGGCTTTTCGCGCTCAAACGCTTGCTATTACTCGATTTTTTATTAACTTTGCATAACATTCATTAAAATAATTTAATTTTTAATTTTAAATTTAGAACCATGAACAAAGCAGAATTAATTGACGCAATGGCTGCAGAAGCCAACATGACCAAAGCTGATGCTAAAAAAGCATTAGATTCTTTTATCAAAGCAACCTCCGGAGCATTAAATGCAGGACAAAGAGTTGCATTGGTTGGTTTCGGATCTTTTTCAGTAGCTGAAAGAGCAGCCAGAACCGGTCGCAATCCTCAAACAGGAAAAGAAATCAAAATTGCAGCTAAAAAAGTTGTAAAATTTAAAGCAGGCAATGAACTAACAGGCGGTATGTAAAATCATCGCTTGTGCAAAACTGAGTCCCGAAGCAATTCGGGACTTTTTTTTTATGGAAAAGAAATACACACAGTCTTTGACTGAATATTTAAGTGAGTTTGTTACAGACAACAGGCTCGAAAGATTTAATCAAGTCATCAAATGGCGAACGCGACACATAAGCATCGCCCTCGAAGACGTCTATCAACCACATAATGCTAGTGCCGTCCTCCGCTCTTGCGACTGCACGGGCATCCAAGACATCCATATCATCGAAAAAAACTACCAATATCAGGTGAACGACGATGTGGCTATGGGGTCTTCGAAATGGTTATCCTTGATAAAATATAATGCTGCAGAAAATAACACTCTCGCCTGCATCGAACAGCTAAGAACGCAAGGCTACCGCATTGTTGCAACTACTCCCCACAAAGATGACTGTTTGATTGATGAGCTTCCTTTGGACTCAAAAACTGCTCTCTTCTTCGGAACCGAACTCGAAGGCATCAGCAAAGATGTTATTGACAATGCCGATGCTTTTGTCAAGATACCGATGTTTGGGTTCACCGAAAGCTATAATATCTCAGTGTCCGCAGCCATTTGTTTGTTCACACTGACGCAATGTTTGCGGAAATCAGACATCCATTGGCAGCTCAGCGTACAGGAAATTATGGATATAAAACTACAATGGCTAAAAAACAGTATTCGCGATTCTGTGCTCCTAGAAAAAGAGTTCAAAAAGAAATTTATATAAATTCTGATTATTTTATGGCTTCGTCCAACATTTTTTGCTATTTTTGCAAACTGAACTTTAACAAACATATTTATAATGGGAAAAGGTGA
>CAIOJS010000339.1 GCA_903858655.1 uncultured bacterium
ATACAAATAAAACTATTGAAGCGGTAGCATCAAGTTTTTCTATGATTGCATAAGATTATTCTATTACTGTATGAGATTATTCTAATACTGTATAAGATTATTCTAATACTGTATAAGATTATTCTGTTACTCTATGAGATTATTCTGATACTGTATAAGATTATTCTATTACTGTATGAGATTATTCTAATACTGTATAAGATTATTCTGTTATAGAATAACGATGTATAGCGGCATTAAATGAGTATGTTTTGAGCCATTATTATGCTCATTTAGCATAATAAAATACTTGTATAAATCAGACATGCTGCTATTTACAAGCTTTCTAACACATTCGCAACACAAATGCTTCTCGATAAGCAGGCTTTAGGTCTGCATGATTTTAATGCTATCCTTCTACTTTGTCTTCCCTAGGTCGAGAACTCGGTCTTCCAAATAATCGCATAAAACCGTGTCATAAACCTTTCCACTTATATTGTCTTTTTCTAAAGTATAAGAGACCAAAAAGCCTTTGGTGGGATTGACTTCGCCTTTTTTCACACATATAATATCCACTTCAAGCGACGAACGGTCGTACTTACGAAATGATTTTGACATATCGTCCCAACGAACTCCCGTGACACGGTCCCAGCCTTCCGAAACCAAATATACTTTGGTGATGCTATATTTCTGACATTCTTCAGCAAACATGGTTTTGATTTTGGCTTTAAGGGTTTCTTTGTCGGCGCCTTTATAAATATCAGGCAGCGGTGCTATGGGTTTTTTAGGAGGCAACAAAACGCGTGTTTCTGTTTTTAGCACCTCTAAATCGGCTTCACATTTCTTCACACGTTGATAATTATTTATCACACCTGTGTCGTTAGGTCCAGCTTTCAATTTCAGCACTTCGATAGCGATGTTGGCATCGCGAATGTGATTTTTGGTATCCGACCAAGTACCCGACCAGATATAATCAGGGTCTTCTTTCATAATCTTTCCGTTTCTCCCGTCGCGCATTGCATCACCCAAATAGTCCATAACGCGTTCCTTAATTTGATTCAATGGGAAACGAGCATCAATATAGCTCAAAAAACCTTGCAATTTGAGTTCTGCGCGATTTATTTCTAAAGTGATAGAATCGTTGGGGTTTTGAGCAATCACATCGGCATATTTTTGCTTGAGAGCAATAATCATATTGGAAGAAGGAAATATCTCTTGAACCTGTTTCATTAGATCATCTTTTTCCAAAATATAGGAATATCTGTCGCCAATTTGGCGCAAGCCTTGGAGGTCTTCTTGTTTTTGTGCCACGACATGGAAAGCCCAGAACATCATCGTGACGGAAATAATCATTATTTTTTTCATACGATTTTGATTTGATAGCGATAATTATTCATTGAAATATTGCTACTTCTTGAAGCTAACTTGAGTTAATTATTTTCTAGAAGACGTCTTAGGGGTAGCTACAAAAGCCACCTTGGTTGAATCCCAGACAATGGCTTTAGGGTCGTAAAATGTATTACGCTGCTTGAATTTCAACACGGTGTTTTCCTCTATAGTTGTAGTTCGAATTTGAAAATCCACATTCTTGGTGCTATCATAAAGAAATTTAATCAAATGGTCAAAAGTCAAAGATACGATGCTGTCTTTTTGGGAGGAAATCGAAATATTGATTGCATCTTTAGCATCATTGAGCACATTGCTTTTCAGAAAATCGATTACATTTTTGGAAGTCAACTCTACCATTTGTTCGGGTGTCAAATCAACAAAGCTAGGAAACTGACCGTTGTCTCCATTGCTAGTGAAACCCACATTGCGTAAGCAATAGTAATACACTGCGCCACTAGAATCTACTAAAAAATTGAACTTAGAATAATAGGTTGAAGGGCTCAGGGTGAAATGCGATGTTCCTGATTTGGCTTTGGCAGAAATAACGGATACTTTCGCATCTTCTTGCTTGTTTGAAGTGCAAGCTACACAGAAACACATAACACTAATGAGTGTTATGATAAGGATTTGGTTGGTTAAGGTTTTCATATCAAAGGTTTTTTGGTTTATAATTTCTTAATCAATTCCGTGAGGGAAACGCACAACAAACTTCGAGCCAACGCCGACCTCACTCACAGCGTGAATGGTTCCCTTGTGTCGTTCCACAATGGCTTTCACCAACGACAATCCCAAGCCGGTTCCATCTTTTATGGCGTTTTTTATATTGGATGCCCGAAAAAACTCATCAAATATAAAAGGTATATCTGCTTCTGGTATTCCATAGCCGGTGTCGGACACTGTAACAATAAATTCATGTGTATCAGAAGACGCTTTCAAAAAAACACTACCATTATCTGGTGTATATTTAATTGCATTTTGCACCAAATTGCTTATCACTTCTTCGATAGAAGATTCTATGCCGGAAAAAAAGGGGGTGGTTATTTCAAATTCCTTCATAAACGTAATGTGTTTTGCTTCGGCAAATGGTTTGTTTGATTTTACAACACTTGTGAGTACCTTAAGAATATCAATCGGCTCTTTATCAAATTTATTATTAAGCCTCATGTTGGTAAGGGTGAGCAAATCATAAATAAACTCATTGAGTTTTTGAGTTCTATTGTAGGCTTTATCAATAAATTTCAAATTTTGAATATCCACGGGTGCAATAAGCTGTTTGTTCACCACTTCCAGATTACTTTTTATGGCAGCAATATGTCCTTTGATGTCGTGGGTTACACGGATAACGTATTCATTTTTAATTTTATCTTTTTCTGTCAAATCGCTATTGGCTGCTTTGAGTTTTTGCTCTACAATTCGAAGTCGTCCGGCTAGAAACGTTGTAATATACACTACCAAATAGGCTGTAAAAATAAATATTATTAGCGAGGAAAATAAATAATATGGATCGTTTTCAATTAATGAAGAAATATACTTGTTGATAGAATAATGAGGAATTACACCAAAATATTCCGAAACAGCCAGAGATGTAAATAATAAAATACCTAATGTTGAATGAATATATGTCCACTTTTTCGACAGCAAAATACTACTGATGATCATGTGGAATATATAGAAAATGATAAAAGGATTTTCTATCCCCCCCGAATAATGAAGGAGTAAGGTCAAGAAGATGAAATCGAAAAAGATTTGAAAATTAATGTTTTTTCTAACCGTTAGGATACTCTTTTCATCTCCTTCCGACAGAAATGGTCGCAGAAAAAGAATATAAATTATATTGCTTAAAAACAATAGCCCTGCAATCAGAAACAACACAAAAAAGTTTATGTTCAGATTTATGAATAGCTTCGTAATGATTGTTGCTAATACAATTCCAACAACCGCAAACCAACGAAGAATGCATAACCAGAAAACTTTTTTAGATAAATTTTCAGAGTCTAAATGATATATCATGAAACTTAATCTTTCAAAAACTTTTTAATTTCAGCAAGCAAATGCTCAGTTTCCACAGGTTTGCTAATGAAACTATCCAGTAGTAGGTAATATTTCTGACCCGAGTCTGTTTTATAATCAACAGAAACTGTTCCGTCAGCATTAACCACTTTCATCACAATATCGTTTTCGAATCCGGGAATACTTGCCATTTGGCTATACATTTCAATCATCTGATTGCTAGCAGCCAAAGTTTCTATGCCTGTGAGCATGATAATTGGAATTTTTTTAAACAGTTCATTTGTTCTGAATTTTTTATTCAAATCAAAACCGGCATTGGCAGTTTCCATGTTTACATCTAGAATAATCAAATCGGGAGAGAAACCCTGCCCAACAATATACCCTTCGATACCGCTATATGCTATTTTTGTTTTATACCCATTAGCGGTTAAAATTGCAGCAATTGCTGAAATGAAATCCTCGTCATCATCAACGAGTAGAATTTTTTTAGTTGACATAAATGTTGTTTTTTATTTTTGACAAAAATAATAAGAATAATTCAAGTTTTACAAAGCAAGTGAAAATATTTTTTCTAAGAAAATTCCTCAGTTTTATTTGTTTGAGTACAGTTCGATAATTTTTAGAATAACAGCAACTGCCTTTTCCATAGACTCGAGCGCAACATACTCAAACTTGCCATGAAAATTATGCCCACCGGCAAATATATTCGGACAAGGTAAGCCCATATAGGAAAGGCGCGCGCCATCCGTGCCGCCACGAATTGGGACAATTACAGGGGCAATACCCAATTCTTCCATAGCGAGTTTCGCGGTTTCCACCACATGATAGACCGGAAGCACCATTTCTTTCATATTATAATATTGATCTTTCATTTCGAGTTTCAACACATCGCTGCCATAGCGTTTGTTCATATAGTCAACGGCATGGGTGATGAATGCTTTTTTATGCTCGAATTTTTCTTTATCGTGGTCGCGTATGATGTATTGCAACATAGCATTTTCTACAGTGCCTTCCATTTTCACCAAATGATAGAATCCCTCGTAGCTCACGGTATGTTCGGGACGTTGGTGCACCGGTAGTAGTGCATTTAACTCCATAGCAACCAACATAGCGTTCACCATTTTATCTTTGGCATAGCCCGGATGTATGTTGCGTCCTTGGATGAGGATTTTGGCTCCTGCTGCATTAAAGTTCTCGTATTCCAATTCGCCAAGTCCGCCACCATCCATGGTATAAGCAAATTCGGCATCGAACTTTTTCACATCAAAATGATCAACCCCACGACCAATTTCTTCGTCAGGTGTGAAGCCTACTTTGATGGTTCCGTGTTTGATTTCGGGATGCTGAACCAAAAATTCGATGGCAGTCATTATCTCGGCAACACCCGCTTTGTCATCGGCGCCCAAAAGGGTGTTTCCATCCGTTGTTATCAGCGTATTGCCGATATATTCTTTCAGTTCGGGAAACTCGGTGGTGGTCAGTACTAGGTTTTTTTCTTTGTTGATTACAATATCATCACCATAATAATCATGAATAAATTGTGGATTTTCAACAGCACCCGGCATGTCGGGGCTGGTGTCCATGTGCGCAATAAAGCCTATGGTTGGGATTTTCTTATCGGTATTTGCCGGCAAGGTTGCCATTAAATAACATTTCTCATCCAAAGAAATGTTCGATAGACCTAAATCTTCCAACTCTTTTTTCAGCACATTCGCCAAATTGAATTGTTTTTGGGTGCTGGGTGTTGTTTCGGAGTTTTCGTCCGATTGTGTGTCAATTTTTATGTAACGTAAAAAACGTTCTAAAACTTTTTCTTTCATAGTAATGTTTTTAAGTAAAATGTAAAGAAAGGAATAATGGCTCTTATTCCTTTCTTGAATTAAAAATTAATCGTTTTCTTTTGCTTTTAATGTTTCCCAAATAAAATATCCTATCAATCCACAGAAAGCTACAATGCCTATAACCTGTGGCCATACATTTCCTACGACGAAATCCCAATTGCCATCTTTATCCATAGTTTGGAAGAAATGCGGATTCAGATTAATCCAGGACATGCTTGGGAATGACTTTGCAAAAAGAAGCAAAGCACCTATAACGCCAAAGATAGCTGCTCCCGCAATAAACCCTGACGATATCAAAATACCACGATTCACACGTGCAGTATTAAGTTTTTCATTTTTGGTTTTCTTCGAGAACCAATTGTTCAATAGTCCGCCAACAACCAAAGGAGTATTCAAATCCAAAGGAATAAACATACCTAATGCAAATGCCAATGGGGATATTTTCAGCCAATTTAATAATATAGAAATAACAGCACCAATACTTAGTAATATCCATGGAGCGCCTCCACCGTTCATCAAAGGTTCAATAATAGCCGCCATAGCATTTGCTTGAGGCGCAGTCATGGGGTCATGATGATGAGCATCTGGTACAAAACCGTAAGCTTTGTTGAGAATAAATATTACAGCACCAACTGTTGCTGCTGAAACAAGAGTCCCCAAAAACTTAAACGTCTGCTGTTTTGCAGGTGTTGTCCCCAGCCAGTAACCTACTTTTAAATCGGTGATAAAACCACCCGCCATTGACAGAGCAGTACAAACTATACCTCCAATAATCAGAGAACTTACCATTCCCTTCCAACCGCTTAATCCAACGGAAACCAGAATCACTGAAGATAAAATAAGGGTCATTAAGGTCATTCCTGAAACAGGGTTAGTGCCGACTATTGCAATAGCATTGGCTGCAACCGTGGTAAATAGAAAGGAAATAACAAAGATGGTTGCCAGAGCAACAAGAGCTTGCACTAAAGTAACATGAACTCCTAAAAGAAGGAATACAAAAACAGCAACAACTGTGAGTAAAAGGAACAACATAACGAAGGACATCTTAAGGTCTTTCTGAGTACGTTCTACTTTAGCTTCTGCATGTGCTTTTCCGCCCATTCCGGCAGCAAGTTTAAATGCGCTTACTATAACACCTGAGGATTTTATTATGCCAATAATTCCAGCCATTGCTATACCGCCGATACCAATTGGGCGAACATAAGCACGGAAAATAGCTTCAGCAGTCATCGCTGCGAAAGGATTTGGACCACCATTTAGGCTTGCCACAATATTGCCGATTTCATTTACCAAAGGAATAAATACAAACCATGAGAGTAAAGATCCTGCGGCAATAATTAAGGAAAACCTTAATCCAACAAGATAACCAAAGCTAAAAATCAGGGCGCTAACATTGAATTTGAATACCATTTTTACTTTATCTGCTAAAACAGCGCCTGCAGGAATCACTCGTGTAGTGATAACTTCGCTCCATAACTTTATGGAAGTAAAACAGAAGTCGAACAAGCCACCGATTAATCCTGTTATCAGAAGTAATTTTGCTTGTGAACCACCTTTTTCGCCTGTCATAAGAATTTCGGTGGTGGAAGTAGCTTCGGGGAAAGGAAGTTTGCCATGCATATCTTTTACAAAATACTTGCGGAAAGGGATTAAAAACAAGATACCTAAAAAGCCTCCAAGTAATGAGGAGAAAAATATCTGAAAAAAGTCAACTTGTATATCAGGATACTTTGCTTGAAGGATATATAATCCCGGAATTGTGAAAACTGCACCGGCAACAATTACACCTGAACTTGCACCAATTGATTGAATAATTACATTTTGACCTAAAGCATTTTTTTTACGTGCGGCAGCTGATGCTCCAACAGCAATAATAGAAATAGGTATAGCCGCTTCAAATACCTGTCCGATTTTTAAACCGGAAAAGGCTGCAGCAGCTGAAAATATAAAAGCCATTAGCAGCCCCATTACCAATGACCAAGTGGTTACTTCCGGAAAAACTTTATTTGCCGGCATAACGGGCAAGTACTCTTCTCCGGGTGCTAGTTCGCGATACGCATTTTCGGGTAAACTTTTTGTTGTTTGTTCGTGTTCTGACATAATTTTCTCCTTTTAATTATTAATAATTGATTTATGAATTTCGTTGTGTTGGTTTGATCTTGATTTTTCCCTCTTCAGAAATAATGTTCAAAATTAGCAGAATTTCTGTAAACAATGATATTTTTTTTCATTTATTTTTCACAGCGAACTTTCCGAGATAACTTTTCTTCAAAATATTTGAAATAAATTGTTCGTATTGCTTTCCATTATTCAGTAGTATATTGTTGATTTCAATACTTCTAACAAAAATGTTTCTGCAACACACTTGCTCCATTTTTCGCGAATCAAATGTAAATAAAATTTATCAAACAGTAGAACAAAATAAAATATTTTTCTTAAAAAATTGCATGATATTTTTCAGATAGGGTCTGGTTATAAAAACTTATCTTTGCAAAAAACTATTGTATGAGAACATTTTTACGACTTTTTTCGCTTTGCGGAGTATTGTTTATTGTAAGTATTTTTCAACTTTCGGCACAAAATGATAGTATCAAAAAGTCACGGAACGACACTTTGGTCATTGTGGGTGTGGGCGATGTGATGATGGGTACCATTATTCCTTCGCGGGAGTTTTTGCCCTCGGGCGAAGATTGCTCGAAAGAGTTTCAGAATGTGAAACAGATTTTTCAGCAGGCAGACGTGGCTTTTTGCAATCTGGAAGGCGTGTTTACCGATACGCCCAACGGACACAAACCCTGCAACAACGACAATTGTTGGACATTCGGCATGCCCACCAAGTTTGCCGCTTGTTTGGTGGATGCAGGTTTCGACCTGATTAGCAATGCCAACAATCATTGCAAAGATTTTGGCGAAGCCGGCAAACAAAATACCGCCAAAACTTTGGACGCCGCCGGGCTTCATTATGCCGGATTTTTGACCAAACCTTATACCATATATGTAAAGGATAGCATCCGCTATGGTTTTTGCGCGTTTTCGCCCGAATCGGGCAATTGTGACATCCGAAATTATGCCGCCGCAGAAGCCATAGTGCGTCATTTGGATTCGGTGTGCGATGTGGTGATTGTGTCCTTCCACAGCGGTGCCGAGGGAGCCGACCATCAGCATGTTACCAAGCAAGACGAGATGTTTATGGGCTACAATCGCGGCAACGTATATAAATTTGCCCATTTGATGATAGATGCCGGTGCGGATGTGATTTTTGGGCACGGTCCGCATGTGACACGGGGCGTGGAGGTGTATAAACATCGTTTTGTGGCGTATAGTATGGGCAATTTTTGCACCTATAGCCGCATCAGCATCGCAGGCGTATGTGGCTTGGCACCCATCATGCAGGTGAAAACCGACCGCAAAGGCACTTTTCTGAAAGCCCAAATTTATTCTACTTATCAATTGAAATATCAACCGCCACTGTTGGATACCGACCGACGCGTGCTGAAAGTGATACAAAATCTCACCGCTACGGATTTCCCTGAAGTGAAAATTCATATCAGTGAGGAGGGGGTGGTGACAGTGGAGTGAGTTTCTAATTCAGAGTTAGGAGGTTCGCTGTAAACCAAAAAAAAGTATTGCCAATTTCGTTTGGATTATAAACAAAGCACCTACTGATATAAATTTGCGTGATTGGTTCTATAATTTCACCTACGGAGAGCTCGATGGGACTACTTTTGAGTTGAAGAAATTTGGAGAGGAAGGCTAGTAAGAGCAAGGGGATAGGGGATAATTTTTTAATGATTATTATAGGCACTTATTTAAAAAAGTATTTTGATGAAAAAAAATACTTTGAACAACATGGCTTTCCAACTACTTACATTAATGGATTATACGAAACCATTAGTGTACGTCGTCTTGTTTTTATTTGTCAAGAAATACTATAATGTCGGATAAACAAGCAGAATATCGGAAGAAAAAGGATATCATCGGATGAAATAAAATAATATCAGACGAAAAAAAATAATGTCGGACAAAATAAAATAATATCGGAAGAAATAAAATAATATCGGAAATTATAAAATAATATCAGATGAAATACTATAGTTTGGGAACTTTTGATAAAAGTTGATTAAACGGAGGTTCAGATTAAACAAAGAGAAAAGAAAAAATGCACGTTAAATCTATTTCGATCACTAATAAACAATGATTTAATTTTTAATAAAATGTATTTGCGAGAAATTAAAAAAGGGCTTCGCTGAACAAGGGAAGCCTTTTTTGTTTACCTTTGATGAAAATTTGAAAGTATGAGAAAACTAATAATGTATGTAATTGTGATTGCTGCTTTGGCTAATAGTTGCCGATATAAAGAAGGACCTGCCATTAGTTTTCGTTCACCAAGAAGCAGATTGATTGGTGATTGGCAAGTAACCGACTTTGTTGTTGACGGTATAGACAAAATACAATTATTTAATGATAGCTGTGGCTGTTTAATGTATATTATTGATGATGTTGATCACCACGAAATAATGTTTGGTAATTGTAAAAATTATAATACAGGAGGATCTACAGGTTTTTATAGCTTCTCAAATAATTATAAAATACTGAAAATTTTTTTTGAAATTTAAGCTCTAATAATAACAATTATGGACCATTTATTAAGAGTTCAGATTGGAAAATACTTCGATTAACAAAAGATGATTTTAAGATTTCATCAGATGTAAATAACCATAATTATTTGGTTACGTTTAAGAAGTTATAAATAGAAAATCTCCATCCCCTGCACCCGCTATCCCCAAACCCCAATTAACACAATTACTAAATTAACTAATTAACTCTATCAACCAATAAACAAAAGGCTTGACTCCTCTCGGAATCAAGCCTTTTACAGTATCCATCCACACCTCCGCTACTTCTTCGCCGTCGCCTTATCGTTAAACGGCACAACTTCCACCCACATCCCTTTGGTGCGGGCATAGATGCCATCGTCATACATGGCGTCGCAGCTAACCGTTGGCAGATAAAAACGCCCGAGGTAGCTAGCGTTGAGCAGCACTTTGTAGGTTCTTTTTTCGTTGGTGCCTATGCTGAAGAAGGTATAAACGCGGTCGTCGCGGAAGTCCTGATAGTCGTAAGTGGACATGGTGAGCGTTCCATACGAATTGTCCATCCGGGTGTTGTGGATTTCCCATCCTGAAGGGAAAATATGCGACAGCGCCATGTTATAATAGAATCCCATCAAGCCCGGGTTGGTGATGGTCACCTCGGCAATGAGGTCGGTGCCTTGCTCCAATTTCACCGGGTCAATCTTATCTCCCTTGAGGGTTTTGTAGAGCACTTCAATCTTGAGGTTGTTGTCCGTAGCTTTTTCGTCGTCTGCTGCGGGGATGCCTGTCATGATGAGGCGGGCATACAACAGCCCTTTGCCGTTGTTCTTTATCTTAAGCTTTGCTTTCTGAATAGGGTTTTTGATGCCCAAATCAATGGTGCAAACAGGTCTATCGGATTTCTTTTGTATCAGGGCGCCGTTGTTCACCGAATAGGAAATATCTATGCTGCCGTTGCCGCTTGTGGCTTTCACAAATTTGGATATCGCCATCAAACAGTAGGCTGTTGATTGGGTGTTCATCCATTGGTCTTTGCTCAGTCGTTCGGATATTTGTTTGACGATGGGCGCAGCTTTGGTACGTTGGTCGAGCAAGGTCAATGCTTCTACGATCATGGCACGGTCGCGTTCGTCACTGCCGTAAGTGAATGCCATCTCTTTGTAGGGTTTGATATAGGTGGAAGCTCCCGCAATGAGTTGTTTCGCCACATCGCTTTGCCCTGCCAATTGATACGCTGCCGCCAATCGCCATTTGGTTTGCGCCGAAAGGTTCTTTTGTTCCTTCAAGAGATTCATGGCACCGAGTTCAGGCGATTTTGCTAGCGCGAGGGTGTAAAGGCGATAGGCTTGCACCAAATCATAATTGTAATAGTATTTCGTATAAGAAGAAGTCCACTCCAAAGATTTCCTTTTCTGATATTTCTCCCATTTCTTCAGCATAACGGAGGAAACCGTATAGCCTTTCTCTTTAGCTTCCAACAGGAATTGTCCGGCATAACACGTGCCCCATTCGTCCGCTTCGTAAGAACCGGGCCAATAAGAAAAGCCGCCCGAGGATGTTTGGAAGGAGTTGATGCGATTGATGCCTGCCTTGATGTTGCGTTCAATAGTGTTTTTCATCACCTCATCCACATCCATCAAATCGGAAAGATACAACTGCGGAAACACCGAAGAGGTGGTTTGTTCTATACATCCATAAGGATAATGCACCAAATATTTCAAGCGTTTTTCGAGGTTGATGGGAGGAATGCCCGACACTTCTATCACGCATTTGTTGGTACCTGCTATACCCACGGGGGTGAAGTTGGTGTTCCATGATTGTCCTGTTTTCACAATCTCGGACAACACTTCGGTGACTTCGGGATTGGGGTTGCGCACATCAATTTCGATGTCGTAGGCAGCGGTTTCTTTTCCGCTAACGGCGGTAACATGCACTTTACCCACGCCCATAGCATCTTTCACTTTCAGTTGGAAGGTAACCAATTCGTCGCCAATTTCACTAAAGGTTATCGCCTTGCTGTTTTTATCCATGATGGTAAACATGTCGTTGGTGGTAACCTTCACGCTAACATTCTTGACATATTTTTCCATAGCAAACACACTCACAGGCAAGGATACCGTTTCGCCCGGACCCACTACGCGAGGCAGGGTGGCAAGCAACATCAAAGGCTTGCGAACGGCAACGGTTTTCTCTGCGGAACCATAAGCGCCATCTTGTCCTGCAATCACCATCACACGCACGGAGCCGATGTATTGCGGCATTTTGAAGTTATAGGTATTTGACGCGCCTTTCTTCAAGGCAAACGGACCAAAGAACTTCACCATTGGTTTGAAACGGTTGGCGTTTTTCTTGCCTTCGCCGCTGCCGCCATCGTCGCCCCCGCCAATGCTGAGGATGCGTTCTAACTGACCGCCGTAAGCGCCCATCACATAATCGTATAAATCCCACGATTTCACTCCTAAGGCTTCCCGTGCATAGAAATAGTTCCATGGGTCGGGCGTTTTATATTTGGTTAAATCCAACAAGCCTTCATCAACCACGGCTACCGTATAGGTCATCGCTTTGCCTGTTTCTTCTTTGATGGTGATGCTTGCATTTTCTTCGGGTCGCAACACATCAGGCATCTTAATCACAGGTCGCAAGTGGGTGTTGGGGTCTTCCACCAATATGGGGATGATGCCATAGAGGCGGATAGGCAAATCGTTGGCGGTTTGTCCGTGGGGTTGTATCAAGGTTACGCCCACATAAATGTTGGGCGCCATCTCTTCCGTAACAGTGAATGAGAATATCGTTTGGTCTTTGTCGGTATTCACCCAATAGGATTTTAATACTTTGGAGCCTGTTTCTAACGTTATCAATGCCCGAGCACCTTCGCTGGTGGGGATGGTAAGTTTCACCTCATCGCCCACTTTATATTTATCTTTATCAGCAGAGAACATCAACATGGCAGCACCTTCCTTGCCTTCGCTGGAGCGAGATGCCCATCCGGGCCAATCGAAATAGACTATCTTGCCCGTGCTATGTCCGCTTTCTTTATCGGTGATGCGAATAAAATAGCGTCCCCAATCGCCATCGGGAATGTTCACGATAAACTGTCCCTTGCCTTGGGCAACGGTGAGTTCGTAGGATTTATACGGCTCGTTATAAACGCTGCGGACGAAATCAGCTACATCATAGCCCGAGTTGTCCCACCACCAACGCCATCCGACTTTGTAGATATCCACTTTTACTTTGTTGGATGAAATTGGACTGCCTTTGATATCAAGGTTCACGTATTTCATGGTATAATCTTTATCGGTATAAAGCATGCGCGAGTTTTTATCTCCTTCGGGGATATAGACACCCACATAACTCTTGAAAGGATAATAGAGGAACGAAAACTGATCCACACTAAAGTCGCCGCCTTGCTCAAACACGCGGGCTTCGAAGTTGGCACGAAGCACTCCGGGAGCCGTGTTGTCAATGCTGATGTCGGGGAACACATCGGCTTTGCCTTGATCGTCGAGTTTGCCGTCAAAAATCTTGTACGTTTCGGAATAGAACTTCTTCGAAGGGTCGTCAAATACATAAGTGGAATACTTCTCGAAAGCCGTTGTCGTGCGATTTAACACCATGGATATATCCGCTTTAAGATTCTTGGCAATGGCACCGTGCAACCATTTTGATTCCAACACACCTTTGGTTTCTTTAGTGATTTTATCCGAAGTGAAATCCAATTTTATCTTCAAGCGGTTAGGCTTAACGGTTTCTATCTTTAATGATTTGCTGAAATCGGAACCTCCTACGCGAACATTGGCAGTCCAATAGCCTGTCAAAGCACTCGGGTCGGTGGCGGTGCGAAAATCATAGAAGCCATTTACGGACGTAGTTTTCACGATATGCTGCACCTTCTGTCCACGGGGATTCGTCAAGTCGAAGATCACAGGCGTTTCGGGAGATAGCTTATGGAGTTTATCTTCCAAAATAAAGGTGAGATAGATAGAGTCACCGGGGCGCCACACGCCCCTTTCGCCATACAAAAAGCCTTTGATGCCTTTGTGCACCGCTTCGCCACCCACATCAAACATGCTTAAAGATAAAGAAGAACCGCCAACGAGTTTCAGATAGGCGCGTTGCTCGCCTTTTTTGGCAACAATCAAAAAAGGAACTTTCTTCAACTGAATGACCACTTTGCCATCGGCATCGGTTTCCACTTTGTTGAGCTCTTTGCTTTGATAGTCGAGCACAGTGATGTCAACATCACCCATGGGTTTGGCAGTAACCAAATTCGTGGTGAATATATTCAACTCGCCTGTGGTGCCCACTTTGGCAATGATGCCAATGTCGCTGGCTAAGATATTCCGGCTAACGGTCTTGTTGTTGAAATAGGATTCTTCGCAAGGGTCGTCGCGTTGATTCCAATCGTAATCATAGTAATCCTCTTCATCATCATAACTATCGCCATTGTAATCATAATAATACCAATTCTCGGGTTCCGCTTCCACGCTTTCGTCCCAAGAAGCGGTCATGTTTTCATCCACTTTTTCCGAGCCTTCCTTTTCGGCGCAGCTGCCGTAGGTGGAATAGGCTTTTCGGATGCTCAAGGTCACCTTATAGATGGCACCCTGCTCGGCTTTAATCAGATCGGCAAGGTCAATATAATAGCGATTCCAATTGCCATAATTCAACACTTCCGATTTGGTGGATTGCAATGGAATGGACTTCTTCACTATCAATTTGCCCACGCGGCTCAGTTCGCGTTCGCCTTCCAAATTATTCACTTGAAGAAATTGTGCCACATTGCTTTCGTAAATCTTGAATATCTTCACATCCACCGTGTTCACGTTCACCGCTTCAAACGGAAATATCAATCCGTTGGTGCTGGGCAATATCGTTCCTTCTCCCAAAAGACGGATGTTGGGTTTGATATCATCAAAAGTAACCGTGTCAACCGTTATCTTGCCCAACTCTTTGCAATTGACATTTTTCACCGATTTATCTATCGTAATCATATCGCTGCCTCCCAAGGCAAGGGGGGCGTAAACGCGGATGATATTATCCTCGATAACAAACTTCAAATCCTTGGTTTTTGCCATGGTGATGATGCCCGTGAGGTCTTGTTCTTCATACAAAGGATCGGAGAACTGCAGTTTGATGAACTGTTCGGGCGATTGGATGGTTTGTATCTTCAGTAATTTGAAATCATTGATAGACGGGATATCCACCGTGACGCTGCCCTTGCTTTTCGATTCAATGGGCTTGCCATCATACGATATTTCTACTGTGGATTCTTTATCGCCGCGCTTCACACTATCTATGGTGTAAGAAAACGATTTTTTGTCGCTTCCTGCGGTCACTTTCACTTTCAGTTTTTTGTCGCCTTGGGTCGCTTGCAACAATTCTTGCACATCCGCAATTTCGGCAGCATCGGCAGTGACCAAAGTGCCCGTAATCTTTTCCCATTGAAGGTTCTTATGGTTATAGGCTTTGTGATTGTCCACACTCACTTCGAGGGCTTGCTTCGCCGTGTGAAACTGAAACACAAAGGTCTTCATGCTGTCGGGCACCTTCATCAATTTATATAGAAAAAACTTCGCCGTGAAGAGTTCGTCGGCTTCCAAGCGTTTGTCGGGTCGGAACTCCACCGTGCGGGTATCTATCCAATAGGCTTTTCCGCTGATGCTGGGTGAGAAACTAAACAGATTTTCTTCGATTTCTTTCTCGAATTTCGAAGAGTCAGCCATATCGAAATTGAGGCGCACTTTGATGGTGGATTCCGTAGAAATCACCCCCGAAGTGAATGCCGAAACATATTCGCGGAAGGCTGGATTAACTTTTATAATAGCTTGCGATTTGGTTCTGACGATTAACACGATGGTCAGAATCACAAAAAATCCGATTAGGGATGTGAAAATCAATTTTTTCTTGTCCATTTTACTAGGAATTAATGTTGTTTGAAATAAAAAGTAAAATTATATATTATTTCAATATGCGGTGCAAAATATGAAAAATATTTTTTTTATAAACATTTTTTTGAGGCACATAAACCTCTTCCAAAGTAAAAAAGGAAGTGTTTTTACTAGAGTTTTTTATCCACAGAAATCATAAACATTATCAGCAGCGCTATTCAGAATCAAACCGATGCACTCTTCCCTTTATTCCCAAGGAGCTTTGTAGATGCTGTCGTAGTCGTCGGTTTCAATAATTTCGAAGCCCAATCCTTCGAAGAAATATTTTTTGCCTTTATATTTCTCGTCAGGCTTACGTGGTTTGTTGGTCACATACCAACCTTTCTTCTTGTGGTCGGGAAATTTCCTAAAGTATTTCGCCCTTTCAATCAACAGCCAACGCAAAAACACCTCGTTTTCCTCCAAACCAAGCCCGAAGATGCAAATAGATTTGTTGAAAATAATATGCAACCACGTGTTGTTTCCTTTCCAATTTTCAACATCTTTGCCACTAAACAGCCGCGTTTCGTCACCTTTGTGCAGATAGCCTCGTGCTTTCTCCACCGAACCCATATAATGCGAAAGTCCCAAGCGAATGCTGCGGTGATATTTCAGGAAGCCATTGATGAACCAAACCCCAAAGCCATCGGTGGGCGAGGACAGTTGACGGTCGCCAAAATAGGTGGTCCACGGATAGTAATCCGTAAACGTGCCATTGCTGTCGGTATAAAACTGCTTTAGATTGAGGGCGGTGGGTAATATCATATCGAAATTGGTTGTCAACACGGGGGCGTTGATGCTGCGCGCTTTCTCTAAGAATATTTTATGATGGGGTTTGTCCGACCACGTTTCTAGCAGCTTGCACGCCTCTTTTTGAATATTCATCGTGGTGGCAAAACTGTTGGTGCTTTCAATGTCGAGCAAATCGTAGAACTCCGTAACCGAAATCCCTGTTGGCACCTCCGAAATGGTTCGAAACGAAAACTTATCCCACAAATTGATAAGCAAATCGTCCCACGAAATGGCGGCGGGATTGTTGGGATATCTATTGATGCCGTTGCCCACGATAAAAGCGATATCGTTGGCTTGACGCGTCACTAAGGTTTTCAGTTTCATTTCTTGGTTTTTAGGATGCTTTGATTGAGATAGATGTAGGGCGATAGGCAAAATTCCTATCCCACTACGCTTGCTCTTTCTTTTGTTTTTAAATTTGACACGAAAGTACACATTTTTTTATAAGTTTTAAAGTTCATGACTATCTTTTTATTTTTTTTATAAAAGGTTTGATGCTGTTTCTTCAGGGTGTGTTTTTAGCATTGGAAGGGAAAGTTTCTGATAAACGTTATTATTGTCGAATGTGTACAGTGCTTTCTTATGAACGAAAGGGCTAATGGTCTGCTTGGGTTTCGGAGGTTGCTCACCTATACTTATTGCTAAATCATTGATTATTTTTAGTTTGAGATAATAGGTCATCCTAAATACACTCAAAATAGACAGGAATTGATAAAAAGCTAACGCTGTCTGATAAGAAGCACATACTTTCTGATAAGAAGTACATACTTTCTGATAAGAAGTACATGCTGTCTGATAAGAAGCACATGCTGTCTGATAAGAAGCACATGCTGTCTGATAAGAAGTACATGCTGTCTGATAAGAAGTACATGCTGTCTGATAAGAAGTACATACTTTCTGATAAGAAGTACATGCTGTCTGTTAAGGAACGAATGCTTTCTGTTAAGGAGTACATGCTTTCTGTTAAGAAGTATATTATTTCCGATAGAAAAGGCTCAATATCTGATAAGTACTGCTCGATATTTGATTCGAATCAAAGTTTATGTACTTCGGATCGAATGAATTTTCAAAAATGACAGGTTTTATTTTAGTTGGATTCGTAAAATTAATTGATCGGGTGTGA
>CAIOJS010000340.1 GCA_903858655.1 uncultured bacterium
AGTAAGTTGCATGGATATGAAGAAAACCCCATAATAGATTATTGCTAGAAAATAATTGTAATCTAAGTGTAATGGGAACATTTTGGTTTCAATAATATAGTATGCAAATCCATAATCTTTTCCTTGAAAGCCACTTAATGCATCAAACACAAAAAGCCAAGCGCCATTAAATGTCCAGTAAAATATCAACAAGAAGCCTACAATAATAGCAATACTATGGGTTTTCTTATAAATAAAGTATCCAAGGACTCCAATTATAAGGGTGATTAGGCTCAAGAGAAGGATATATTTCATTTACTTTGTTTTTAGAATTGTTTCATAAATTTGTATTGTCTCTTGACAGGAATGTGTTCCGGAAAGATGCTGCGAAAAAAAACTTTCACGTAAATTGTAAGCATTATTGCTGCTGTTCGGGAGAAAAGACATGATGCTATGGGCTATATCCATAGGGTTTTGGTCCGTCAAAATGGCACCACTCACATCTTTCAAACGTATCTCAGTGTCGCCAACAATAGTACTCACTATGGGTATATTACATGCCATTGCTTCCTTAATTATTGTTGGACTTCCTTCGCTATCACTGCACAATAACACTACATTAGATGCATTTAGCATCAAAGGAATTTTTTCAGGATCAACATCTCCACTTAATACCTCAAGACGGGCGGTTGGAAATTGCTGTATTACTATTTCAATCGCAGCTAAAGCAATATCTAAACGTTTTATTTTTGGATTATTACCATTAAATAGTACTACTAAATCTTGCTGATTCCATCCAAGAATTTCGCGTGCTTTATCCCTTGGCATGGGCAAAAAAACAGATTCATCAACCCCTGAAGGAATTATATAAGATTTATGACGATATTTGCTTGGAATAATATCTATTAAAGCCTGACTTTGAGTTATGTTGCCTACAGTTCTTTTTAAGCTGTAACGAGACGCAAGTTTCGTAATTTTGTTGTGGATAAAACTTTCTGAAGAAGTGTTATTTAAATCGCTTCCTTGGAAGGTGATGACGGTTCTGGGATGCTTGAGGCAGGTGGCGAATAATCCGTTGATAGAGCCATAATGCGCATGAACGATATCAGGTTTTAGATGCTTCATGATTTGCTTTACCTCTTTGCGAGCACGAATCAGGCTGAATATGTTGGTTCTAGATTTTAGGAAATATACCTCGCCTTCAATGCCCATATCTTGTAGTTTACGAATTTGTCTTCTCGAAAAAATAAAACTACTTCCTTCGCCCTTACCGGGTATTATCCACAATACTTTCATACGAAAATCATCTTATTATATCTCATGAAATTTAATTATGGCAAATAACACATTCTTCATAAACAAGCTCTGTTTTTGTTTACGGCAAATATCACAGTGTCTATCACTTCCTGCACCTGTTGGTCGGTCATGGTGAAGAATACGGGCAGGGATATTTCCTTGGCATAATGTGAAAAGGCGTTGGGTACATCTAGGATGTTATAGCCATTGTCTTTATAGAATTTCAGTAGGGGCAGGGGTTGGAAATGGACGTTCACTGCCACTTCTTTCTCGAAGATGGTGTCGATGATAGCATCGCGGAGCGCCTCGTCAGCGTCTTTTATCTTTAAGTTATACACATGAAAAGAGGAGCATTTGTCCGCAGGCTCGTGTTGGGGAAGGACCGCCCAATCCATAGCTTTAAAGGCTTCGGAATAGCGAGAGAATATGTGTTTGCGCTTAAGCATAATGTCATGATATTCTTTCAACTGCGATACACCTATGGCAGCCAATATGTCGGTCATGTTCATCTTGTAACCGGCTTCCAACACATCGTAGCGCCAACCTTTTTTGACGGATTTTGCTAGGGCATCTTTGCTTTGTCCGTGGAGGCTCGAGATGTTGAGTTGGGCATAGATGGCATCGCAGTCGAAGGGTAGGGGCAGGTTGAGGGCGATGGCGCCGCCTTCTGAGGTGGTGAGGTTTTTTACAGCATGAAAGGAGAAGACCGTGATATCGGTCAAGCTGCCCGTCTTCTTTCCGAAATAGGTTGCTCCCAAGGAATGCGCGGCATCTGACATCACCAATATCCTGCCAAGAGTTTGTTGCAAATCGTTTGCGGGTTGAAAGAGTTTCTGAATGGCTTCTTCGTGCACCAAAGCGTTTATCTCTTTGTAATCGCAAGGGATTCCGAACAAATCAACGGGCACGATGACTTTGGTTTTGGGCGTTATCGCTTTGCGGATATGTTCTACAGAAATATTGAAATCGTCGGGGCAGGAATCCACCATCACGGGCGTGGCGCCGCAATGCATCACCACATTCGCCGTAGCGCAGTAGGTGTAAGCGGGGATGACGACTTCGTCGCCTTCCTTCACGCCAAACCAACGCAAAACCAACTCCAAACCCGCCGTAGCGGAATTGAGGCAGAGCGTTTTTCGGTTGCCGCAATAGTCCGTAAGCTGTTGTTCAAAAGCCTTGGTGACGGGTCCGGTGGTGATCCAACCCGACTGCAGCACTTTGGTTACGGCATCTATGGCATCTTGACTAATATATGGCGGCGAAAAAGGAATCATGGGCGTGTGAAAATGAAGTTATTCTGCTAGTTTAAATTAAAATTCAGACAAAGATACAATTTTTACTTCTTACAGGATGAAAAATTTATTGGAGTAGCTACAGAAATGCATTTTTAAGCACTGTTATCCTAAGTGTTTTTATCAATACATACGCAGGGTTTTGTGTAGTATTTCTGCCTGATGTTCAGCTTCCGCGAGGTCCCAATAATTTGTTTTTAGTTGGATGAGGCGCGGCTGAACGTGCTCGGCATTGGGGCATAAGTTTTTTTGATAGTGCTGCCACACCCGAGGGTCTTTTTGAATCACATTCTGAAAAAACGGCTCATTGTAGGTGAGTTTCCAAGCGGCATAAAAACTATCGCCGCCGTTTTTCAGAAATAAGGCTCTGAAACGTTGCCAATCTGTTTCGGGATGTTCAGTTTTCAACAGCATGGCGTATGTCCAATAAGCGTTTTCGTAGCCTTCGGGTTGCGCTTGCGGGACGAGAAAATCGCAATCTTTCACCACTTCGTGAAAAAGTTTTGCCACCGTTTTCTTCTGTTCCACTAGTTCTTCGGCACGCTCCACTTGGGCTAATGCCACGGCTGCGCAAAGTTCCGACATCTTGAAATTATAGCCGAGGGTGATATGTCTGTCGAAATCGGGCTGCTGTAAAGTTTCGCGTTGCAGGCTGCTACCCGTTGCCGTCAAGCCGTTGAATCCCAATCCGCAGAATTGACGAGCCTTTTGGGCAAGCATCGCATCGGGGGTGATTAAAATGCCGCCTTCGCCTGCGCTGAGGTGTTTGCTGCCCTGAAAACTATAGGAGGCGAAATGCCCGAAACTGCCGACCAACTTGCCTTTATACATCCCCGAAAAACATTGCGCATTGTCTTCAATAAGAAAGAGATTGTGCTCGCGACACACCTCAAGCAGCGCGTCATAATCGGGAGGCAGACCATAGAGGGAAACGGATAGGATGGCTTTGGTGCGCGACGTGATGCAGCGGCGCACGGATTCGGAATCTAGGGTGAAAGTGTCGGGAGAAATATCTGCAAAAACAGGCACGGAATTGTTGTGCAATATCGCAAATGTTGGACTCGACATGGTGAGCGCAGGCACAATGACTTCGTCAGATGCCCCTAAGCCCAAAGCAGCAAGGGCAGTGTGCATGGTGCAGGTGCCGTTGGCATGGGCAACGGCGTAGCCCACCTGAAATTTTGCCACACAGGCTTGCTCAAGTCGTTGGTTGAATTGGGATTTTTTGGACGCCCGAAATTCATTGTTTAAGGCTTCCATCACGTATTGGCGTTCGAGGAGGGTGATTCTGTTCATATTGCTCGATACTTAGTTTTTGAATGAGGACGAAGATACGGGATATTTGTCGAATGGGAGGGAAAAATATGCTTTTTCATGCTTTATAAAATTTGTCAGCTTCCCAATTAGCAGGATTATGAATGATATATTGGGCTATTACATGATACTCCTTATCGTTTTTGATAATGTGTTCATGATAATTACGTTGCCAAATTGTTCCCTCCTCGGTGTTGTTATGAAACCAATTCGTTACGCCAATTTTATATCCTTTTACGATGGCACAAATGGAACGTGGAATCATTTTTTGGAATTCGTTTTTTTGATGGTTTTTGGAATGAAATGATTGGTGTTTTGTCCATTGGGATGATGGTGAAAAATCCCGCTGTAGGGGCAGAAAATTTTCTGCCCCTACCTGGGCATGGTCAATATCCTGTGTTCCAACACGAAAAATTCCATCATTTGCCCCTACCTGGGCATTGCCATTATCATTTGTTCCAATACGGACAATATTATCATTTGCTCCAACACGAAAAATCCCATCATTTGCCCCTACATTGGCATCGCCATTATCGAACGTTTCATTATACATTATTTCAATAATCCCATGCACGTGATTGGGCATGATGATATGTTGGTGCAAAACAGCATGCGGAAAATGTTTCGGGATGTCTGTCCAACATTGATTTGCGACAATTCCTGCATCATTCAAAACCATTTTATTATCAACGATATCGCCAAACAAGCATGTATGTTTATGGAGGCACAACGTGATGAAATACCGTCCTTCGGCGGCATAATCATATCCCTGCAAACGTACGGATTTACGATGATGAAGTTCGGGATTGTATTTCATTACATCACTGTTGAAATTTTATAATGCAATCACTTAAATAGGGTTTACATAATCACCGCACTCCACATTTTGCTGGGCGGCTCATATTTTTGCACCCTGCCTTTTTTCAAGGCTCTAACAAAATACCATGCACGCAAACCTTCCTGCTCGGGGTCGAATGTGCGATCATACAATCCTCGCTTCACGGTGCCATCAAATGAAAATTTTGTAATTTCGGGTTCCTCGTGTATCTGGGCAGCTGTAAATGCGATAAATACAACTAGCGATTCAATGCCCGGACTCTTTGCTTTGCTTTTTCTGCCCGGCACAGTAATAGTACTGCGCTGAAAAAGATGACGTGCCACCGTTACAGAGCCTACCATTTTGCTGCTCGAAATAATTTCGGAGGCTTTCACTTTTAGCTCATCCGGTATGGTAAGCCCCATATCGGCTTTTTGTTTCACCGTCACCTTTACATTATTACGTAGGTAACGATTGATAAACAGACGAATGCTCGTATCTTCAGGATTCGTTTTGTCGCCACTTTCGTAAGCTTTGCGCGCACCTTTTAATTCTATATTTTGCGAACGATTGGAATTCCCTGCCCTACTAATTTGCCAAGCGTCGTCCCAACGCATTTTCTTTTGCCCTGGTGTGTTGGTTAATGATGCCCATTCCGCAATAGCTGTGTCAGTTAGATCCCAACTTGCTATGTTCAAATTCACGAAATCCACAAAGGTATTCTGGAAATCATTAAATTCATGATTTTTAGAAGGAATGAAATCGTTGGTTGGCATAGGTTTAAGTTTTTAATTCTTATGTAAATACATTTTATTGCACTGATTAAACATTAAATGATCATCTTATAAGATATAATTTCCATACTGTGAGTTTCTATTTTTATTTTGATATAAGAAGATTCAATTCAGTTATTGTACATTTTAATTTCGTTGCTAATAATTATAATTTCACGACATGCAACTTTCATACTATTCCCTTTATCTTTTTGGGAGCTCCCTTTGATGATTAGGGAACACCCTTTATAACAGCGGGAACTCCCTTTTAATATTTGGGAAAACCCTGCATAATCAAGGGAACTCCCATTGATAATAAGGGAACGCCCTTTTCTGTAGAGGGATTTCCCTTTTGATAGGAGGGAAATCCCTCAATATAATAGGGAGCGCCCCAATGATTTCACCGAACGAAAAGCAATCAAAAAGTCTCTGCTGCAAATATACAAACATTTATTGGAATATACGCCATTAGAAGAAAATATTTTCTTCTTGCAATTTCTTACTTAGCAACTGCACCCGCCTTACTGCCATTTGATTGCTAGAGAAAGCGGATAAGAATATTTTCTTTGCAGATATGACGCCGATAATTTATTGTTTCATTCGAATGGAGAATTATTCTAATCTAAGAGGTGCTAAGAGCAAGCTTTTTCTTTCCTTTGGATGGAGATTTTCTTTTTGTTAGAGGAATTTCAACTCCAATATCTTTAGGGATATACGGTAGGATAGAAAAAAAAATTGCCCTCATTCGAGCAAATATGTTTACATTTGTAACTGATGTTGCGCAAAAAAGAAAAAACCTTATTTTTCAA
>CAIOJS010000341.1 GCA_903858655.1 uncultured bacterium
CAACCGATTTATTTGGTTTGACAACCGATTTATTCACTTTGACAAACCACTTATTCACTTCGCCAAACCACTTAACAATGTCGCCTCCCTATATTCTTTTCTAAAAACCTGAATAAACCACAGTGCATAAGTATATAAACATCAATAAACAAAATACTTACGCCTCCGCGTATATAAAAAAACATACCCGCATCCCTCTTGGGATTTGGAGCTTTGAATTTAATATTTGGAATTTGGAAATTGGAGCTTGGTACTTTGAATTTTGGTCTTCAAACGTGGAATTTGGATTTCCCCCCTTGGTATTTGGAGCTTGGTATTTGGTATTTGGAGCTTATAGCTGTTAAGCTTTTCTGCCCAACACCCCCCTATAAACCTCCGAAATCTGTTTTCCTACCTGCGCATAGCTGAAATGCTCCTCGGCGTAGGCGTGCAGCATCTCCCTATCAAAATCCTGATAATGATCTATCATAAATAGTACGGCATCAAAGAGCGCTTGCTCGTCAGTAGCCTTCACCAAACGTCCCTGCTGTTGGTTCACATGCTCGCTTATGCCGCCCACATCCGTCGCCACCACAGGCAAACCACAGGCAAAGCCTTCTAATATCACGCAAGGTAAATTTTCATAATTGCTAAACAGCAACAAAAAATCCGACTTCATCATCATCGCTGCCACCTCCTTGGTGCTCTTGCCCCCATGAAACTTCACCGCCCCTGCATCTAAACCCAACCCCCGCGCATGGTCAACAAAGGGCTTCTGATTGCCATCGCTCACCACGTGCAACACAAAATCCTGTCGCAAGGCGTGCAATCGCCTCATCACACGCAAAATCCCCGACATATTCTTCTGATTATTATCCAAAGAAGACACATGCAGGATGTTCACCACGTCCTTAGGCGCTTTCGGTCCCAAATGGAACACCTTCGTGTCCACCACATTCGGCACGACCGTATAATTTCCCTTGAAGCCAAGCCCTTGCAAAGCCTCGCGCAAATCATCGCTCACAGGCAGCACCGCCGCCGAACGCTTGAACACCTTGCGAAGCAGGAGTTTCTTCCAAAAACTAAGCTTGGCGGGATATTCGGGCAAATAACCTGCCCAATGTTCGGTGATGACATAAGGAATTTTGCGATACGCTTTCAGGAAAACAAACAGCAAACCCACCGGAAAAACCACGTTCACATGTATCAAGTCGGGCGCACCATATAGATGCGTAACCAAGTGCAAACCATATCTGTAATTCGAAAGATATTCGCGAAAACGCTTCCAAGGATTGCTGAATTTATCAACATAAATTATCACCGATTTCAGTGGCTCATCTTTCGAAATCTTAATTGTAGTGGGCTTGCCCTTCATCTTTTCATCAAAACAGACATGCAAGACGACCACATCCTCGAACAGGGAGGCTGCCTCGGCATGTTTCTGAACAAAATTGCCCAAAGTTTCATTCACCCGTGAGGGATACCAACTCGAAACAAACAATATCATAGCTTATCTTGTGTTTGAAGGATGAGCATCTTCCTTATTTTTGGTGCCGATGATAGAAAAGCCAAACTGCCCTTGGGTGGTAACCTCTATCGCGTCATATCCCCGTTTGAGCATCCACGAAGCGGCTTCATCGTGGCGATGTTCGTGCCGAAACACTGGCGAAAGCATGTCTAACAGGTCAATCATCTCTTCGCGCCAATTTATGTTGCGACCTTTCAGGCGTTTAAAGGTGTAAGTTAGGGGAAATATGCTCAGGAGATAGAGATAAAACTGCGGGCGTATCGGCAATTTCGAGGTCAGTTTCCGCGTGGTGTTCAATAGATTATGAATGATGCTTTTTTGAGGATGATAGAGCCATATACACAACTTGCCCGCGGGTTTCAAGGTGGTTTCCACATTGCAGAAAGCCAATTCGGTGTTCTCGGTGTGATGCAAAACGCCGCCGCTCAACAACACATCGAAGCTGCTGTCGGCGAAAGGCAGAAACTGCAGGTCAGCCTGCACAAAGAAGACGTTTTCGCGGGTATTGTTCATGTAAGCATTCTCCACGCTCTTGCCCAATTCCACACCCACCACCACATCGCAATAGGGCGAAATGGCGCGAGCATTCATGCCGTGACCACTGCCCACGTCAATGATCTTTTTCCCGCGCAGCGTATCCTCATTTTCTTTCGATTCATTAAAGAAAAGCTTCACCAAAGCGGCTTTATCGTCGTGCCAAATCTTATCTTGCTTCTCATAATTGAGCAAACTCCACTCGAAAGCAAAACTTTTTTTGGTCTTATAGTTCTTGGCTGCGCAATGCTGTATCAACCCTTGATATTTCGTTGCGATTTCATTTTTGATGGATGAAAAGTCCTTTAGATGTGTCTCAAACCAATCGGCATAATCCTGATGCGCCTCGATCAACATACGGGGAATGCCATCAATGATAGGAAAAACAAGCCCCGTGTCGGAAAACAAAATCCCTTCTTTTATTTCTGTAGCGGAGTGGGTTTCATACGTCTTCTCAAACTCAGAAATAAGTTCAAATCTAAGGTTTTTCTTGGTTAGAGGGCATGTAAGAAGCTCGAGTAATTGATAATTCATAGTTTTGATGGATAGAATATAGCTGCAAAAATAAAGAATTTAGGGGATACGGTTCACATTAAGTTTGATATTGAAGAAATATGAAGGGGTTGAGTTGGGTTTTATGCTGTGGGATTTGATTTCTTTCTGCGTATAAATGGCACATAAAGTGTGCGACACGCGATACAGATGCGGGATGGCTGAAGCAGGACATCCGTCTAAGATTCCTGCCAAGACGTTGAAGCGTGTGGTCTCGGTTCCCAAGCCGTAATCGTGCCACACTATCACGGAATTCTCCTCTTTCAACAAACGGAAAGCGTTCTTGGTGTCATTGATGATGGACGAAGTGTGATGGTCGCCATCAATAAATATCACATCAAATTTCTTCTGTAAAGTAGAAAAATCAAAGCTTTGAGAATCGGCTTGGATGTGCGTAACGTTCGGAATATCTTTGGAGAAGAAACGATGCATGCCGATGTAGGCTTCGTCCATACCTAAGGTGCGCATGGTGTCGTCGGGAAGATTGAGGGAGTAACATTGTTGAACCCACGGTGCCACGTTCGCCACGCTTTCGCCGCGCCATGTGCCTATCTCGAGGTAATCTTTTGCCTGCGTCGAGCGGCAAAGGCTTTTCAGCAGGGCAAAATCGGTAGGCAAAGATGAGCCTTCCAAGAAACTATAGGGAGCAATTTCTTCTTCTGAAGAAATAAAATCAGCAATATCCACGGTCTTCAAGCCATCGGGAAGCTTATATTTTTGCGCCACATAGCGCTGCTGCGCCTCTTCACTCTCGATGATGAGATTCAACAGATGAGGCTTTTTCAGGATAAGCCGAAATGCCTTCAATGCTTTGTTCAGTTTACTCATGTGATGTTTTGTTGGTGATAACGTGCTTCAAACTATGGTAATAGTGGGCAATATATTTGGGCGTTGGCAGCAATTCTGCGAATCGAATGCCCGACTCTTTACAGAAATACCAACTCACGAATATTGAAGTGGCCAAATAGGATGCGCTTGCCGTGATGGCGGCGCCCAAATAGCCGTAAAGGGGAATCATGATGATAGATAAAACGACGGTGATGCCCAATCCGATGGTGGAGCCGAGGGTGTTGATGAGATATTTGCCGCTTCCCGAGAAATAATGTCCAATGATGAGCGCATTCACAAAGACAAGGATGCCGGGAGCCATGCACCACATGATGCGATTGATGTCGTAAAAGTCTTTTCCGAAGATAAAAGAATAGAAAGATGCGGGAAGAATCACCACGGGAATCAACACAAAGAACGTCAGCAGCAGACTGATGCGAAGCAAGTCTGCTGTGAGGCTTTGGTTGGCTTTTTTATCGTCGGAATTGGCTATTTTGGCGTATTGAACCAAGGCAACACTGCCGCTGATCATCCAAACCGACTCGATGATAGACACGGCGTTGGAATATATCCCTACAGCTTTGATGCCCGTGTAAGAATCGAGGAAATAATAGCTCACGCGAAAGCTCAACAACTGAGCAATGTGAGCCAACTGATTCAAGAAACCATATCGGAACAGCATAGCGATGGCTTTGGGGTAGGGCATTTCGGCATTCGTATTTTCTTTTTTATATTGCAGTAGGAAAATAATACTGAGCACAAAGGATAGGAGGTAAGCGGCATAGAGCGCATAGAAATATCCATAGATATTGAGAAAAGGACTGAAAGAAAACAATGCAAACAAACTCACCACAGTGATGAATACCTGAAAAAAGCTGATGATGTTGTTGGCTTTGATGTTTTGTTTGCCCAATAAAATGGAGCCATTGACGGCTGTGAAAGAGTTGATAGCTGCCAAAATGGCAATATGCAGTGCATATTTATGTTCCACAAAAGGAAAAATCAACAGTATGCAAGCAAAAACTGCGCTCACCAAGATGGTCCATACATAGGAGAGCAGAAGGAGTTTTTTCAAGTGAAGTCGAGGCGTGAGAAACACTAAAGAGGCGCCGCCAACGATGTTCGAAAAGATTAATATAAAAGCGATGGTGGTGATGATAAGTCCTTGTTCGCCTTTGCCCTCGGAGCCGAGAAATTGAGAAACTATCACTGCAATTAGCAAATTAAGCAGTGCAGATGAAAATTTTACTCCAAATGTCTTGTATATTTTTTTGAACAAATTAATAGGTGTTTTGTGGCGCGAAACTAAGCAAAAGCAGTATATTAACGTTATTATTCTTGGCTTATTTTCAATGAAGGAAAAAAATATTTAAAATTATTTGCTGAGATTCTAAAATTTTTTATAATTTTGCAGCCAGATACATGGAGGACGTAGCTCAGCTGGTTAGAGCATCAGATTGTGGTTCTGAGGGTCGTGGGTTCGAGCCCCATCTTCCTCCCTAATTCTTTGATTTTATAAGTCTTATAAAGGTGAAAATAAAAAAGCTTACTCGTAAGGGTAAGCTTTTTTTTGTACTTAACTGTTTTCCATAAAGAAAATTCAATCGTTTTTTTATATTTATCATGGTATTTTCAATGTAAACCGACCATGACGTAATGTAGAGATACTTTGTCCCAATGTAGAGATACATTGCCTCTATGTAGAGATACATTGTCTCAATGTAAAGATACATTGCCACTATTTAGAGATGCATTGTCTCTATGTAAAGATATGTTGCCCCTATGTAGAGATGCATTGTCTCTTTGTAGAGAAACATTGCTCCTATGAAGAGATACATTGTCTCTATGTAAAGATACATTGTTTCTATGTAGAGATACATTGCCCCTTTGTAGAGCTACATTGCCTCTATGTAGAGATACATAGCCGTAGAATTGCTGTGCAAAGCCCTAAAAGGAAAATTCTTTGATGCAATTGATAACGCGATTCCACTTATTAATCAGTATTTTAATTGTATAAAAAAAGCCTGCCTAAATTGGCAAGCTTTTTTAATATATCAGAAAACCTTTCAGCAAAAACTTTAGGCACTTTAAGTACTCAAAGTACTTTAGGCACTTCCTTATTTAAAGCTCCCCTTAAAAGTCTCCAAATATTTATCAAAGGTCATTTTTTCTTTAGCATTTTCAGCATAATAATGCAATATGGGCTCAAATTCCTTGGGGGTTCTATAGCCTTTTACCATCGTTAAAGTTTCCAGCTTTTCATTCAGAAATATAAAAGATGGGTAGGACATTTGTCCTTGCAACAATGAAATAGCCAATTGATGACTCGACCGTGGGGTGTTTGGACTGGGGTTTTTATATATTTTGCCATTAAAAACTATGGAGTCTTTCTGTTCAGCATTTAATTTCACGGTATAGAAATTATCCGCCATATATTGTTTGATAATACTATCTGAAAAGGTCTCGTGAAGCATTTTCGTACACCAACCGCACCAATCGGTATAAACATCAATAAAGATTTTCTTTGGATGTGTTTTGTTTAAGGCAGCAGCTTCTTCAATGGTCATCCATTTGAATACTGTTTCGGTCTGTTTCTTCTTTTGCCCAAAAGAAGCTGAAATCATAAATAGAAGGGCAAA
Source organism: uncultured bacterium (assembly GCA_903858655.1). Lineage (GTDB taxonomy): Bacteria > Bacteroidota > Bacteroidia > Bacteroidales > CAIWKO01 > CAIWKO01. The sequence goes on from CAIOJS010000341.1 coordinate 6,061, forward strand.
ACTAATCAGGGTAATTTTTTTCATATTCTTATTTTTTTTAGTTTATACTAACGTCAGTTCACGCTTAAATAGTGTGCTATCTTCTCAAAAATTTTTTCAGTAATCATTGCCGATGCCTTTATGTCAGAAACTTGTTTGAAATTCCCATGCTTATTTCTGTAATTAATCAACGCTAAAGCAATATTATAACCGATATACGGATGTTCTTTCAATGCGTCAAAGGTAGCCGTATTGATATTTATCTTGCGAATGGCTGAAGGATTTACTTCCAGAAAAGAACGTATCGCACTAAATTTTGTACTATCCATTTTTGGAATTTCCATGACTTGTTCAACCTTATAATAGCCACCAAGCTGTATCCGATACTTAATAATTCTATCCGAAAAATAAGGTCCTATGCCTTTTATTTCC
>CAIOJS010000342.1 GCA_903858655.1 uncultured bacterium
AGAAACAACATGCAAATCGTTAATTTCAAAATACAATACCCATAGTTGCCGGCTAAGTCCAACTTGGTTTTATTTCCCATTTCCCCTCGTAACTTTAATGTAATTCTGAGCGATTATTTACTTCCCATCACTTATTTAACATACCTTTGGGGAAACGTTAAATAAAACGCTATTACGTTGTGAGAGAAAAAAGGAACGTACAGTTTTGTGAACTTGCTTAAAACGGATAGATTAAAGGATTTGGTAAAGCAGACCTTGAAAATGGTGTCTATGTTAACGAAAATAGCATGTTTCGTCATTGTAACGCGACACTGCAGACTGCAATTACAAGACGAAAATTATCATAATTTTGGACGGATAATTACAGAGAGACAGAATAGAGGACATTAAAATTATGAGTAATGCAAAAATATCAATACGTTTTTTTAACGACCGCGAAGTGCGAGCCGTTTGGTGAAATGGTCCCTGTCCGTAGGACAGTATTTAAAGGAACTTAAGGGTATTGTTGTTGTTGATGGAAACACATGCACCTAAGTGCATGTGTTTCTTTTCTTTTTGCTTCTTTTTCTTTTGTTAATAACTCGTTATTTTGTTAATATCTATGCGGCTTCCGAGACATGTTCGATATATTTTTTGTAAGGAACCATCCCGATAGTTTGATGGGGTCGTTCATGATTATAGCTGGTAAAGTATTCATCCAGCCCATGATAAAGTTCGATACCATCTTTCGGCAAGTTTAAGTAAAGGTATTCATATTTAACACTTCTCCACAACCGTTCGACGAAAATATTATCCAGGTAGCGTCCTTTACCATCCATGCTTATATTGATATGGTTGTCTAAAAGCACACCAGTAAAGGATTTAGACGTAAACTGAGCGCCCTGATCTGTGTTAAAATATTCAGGTTTACCATGAATTGAAATCGCTCGTTTTAAGGTCTCCACGCAGAAGCCAACCGTCAGAGTGTTGGAGATGCTCCAGGCAACGACATAACGGCTGTAAACGTCGATAATGGCCACCAGATACATAAATCCATGCTCCATTCTCAGATAGGTTATGTCAGATTCCCAAACCATATTGGGATGATTTATATCCAGGCCTTTCAACAGATAGGGATAAATCTTGTGGTCTTCACCCGGTTTACTTAGCCACTTTTTGGGATAGATTGCCACAAGACCCATTAGTTTATAAAGCCGCCGGACCTTTTTGCGATCCGCTTTGTAGCCCAGATTTTTCAGATAATCAGACATCCTGCGGGTGCCATAATACGGAGCTTTTGTATATTGAAGGTCTATCAGATTCATCAATGACAACGTATATTCATCAACCGGGCACGGAGTGTAATAGTAGCCGGATCGGCTGATTCCCAGCAGTTCACATTGACTTGTAATGGAGAATTTCGGATGTTCCGGTTCAATCATGGCTTTTAGTTCAATAACAGAGTAGACTAAAGTTTTTTTTTCAACCAGTCGTTTTCCATTTCAAGCCGACCGATTTTGGCAAACAGCTTTTCATTGGCCTTTTCCAACTCCTTATCCGGTTCCCGTTTATTGAATATTTCAACGGATCTGCGTAAAAACTCATTCTTCCAGTTACTAATTTGTTGCTGGGTCACTCCATACATCACTGACAGATCTGCCAGGGTTTTCTGTTCTTTGATGGCCTCGATGGCTACCTTGGTTTTAAATTCTGCTGTGTGCCTTGTTCTTGTCTTTTTCATTGGACTTCGCGTTTAAGGTTTATACTCGATTATTAACCTTAAGTTACCGTCCAGTTTTAAGGGACTATATCAAATAATATTATATCTTTTGATTGCAACGGTTTCGGCAAATTTGCAACTGCTAAAAATTGCTTGCTTAACTGTTCCCGAAAAGAATAAAACCTTGCATCAAACTTTTCAACACCCATTTTTTCGGCTGCCTTACCAAGAAATTCTTGCAATTCGTCTTTATCAACATTGCTCCAATACGTTCCATTATAGACATAAACGAAAGCATGGTTTTTACACAATCCCCAATCGTTTTGTATTGCCTTGTTTAATATTACTTCAATACAGATAACCAAAAAATGTTTTTTCCCCAGCTTTTCGTTTTCATCTGTAAACCCTGCCAATTCCCGAAAATCAACCTTTTCGATCTGTTCATGCAACTGCCTTAATATTTCATCATGTTTAACGGGGTCAAACGGTTGCGAAATATTTTCCGCTTCATGGATTACGTCGCTGACATCAATTTGTTTAAAATCAAATGTTGGATTCAGGAAAATTTTTGTTATCTTTGTCTTGTCCATTTCCAAAGATTCGTTAGGGGTGTCGCTG
>CAIOJS010000343.1 GCA_903858655.1 uncultured bacterium
TACTATCGTACTTATCTTCGTAGTATTTGTACAATTTTGGGTCAAAAGAATATCTAATTTTTAATTTTTCATTTTTATCTTTAAGTTCTTGAATTTTAGGTGATTTTGAGTCATTGCGCTCTAACGTGTTAATATCTACTTCATTTGTCAAATAAGTTGCACAATTCAAATAATTACTCAGCTGTTCCCCTTGTTTTATTATTAGGTTTCCTTTTCGTTTTTCATATAGCTTTGAAGAATGGTTCAAGGAATCTATTTTTGTTGTATTCGCAGAAGGATTATAATTAATTACATTAGGCAATCTTAAGATATAATCATCCAAATTAATATCTATTTGATCAAAGTTGATATTAGATGTGCTATTTTCGACTTGCTCATGCGTAATTATATCGTTTTGATTTTCTAAAAAAACCCCATTATAGATAAACCGATTAAAATTCTTTAATTTAAATTCAACATAACCTTTATCACTAAGTTCAAATTTTGAGTTTTTAGTAAACTTATCTTTAACACAATCGTAAATTATAATCAAGCTATCTGTAGGTTGTTTTTTGGCCTTTTGTATTTTTGAGCCAGTGATATTAGAGGTAGATTTTACAGTATCTTTGCTAATTTGAGAAAAGGCGTTTGTTGATAAACAAATAATTAAAATAATTAAGGATGACGTAAAAGTTTTTTTCATAATACTAATTTTAAAATTTACTGCCTACTCTATCTCCAGCTTTTCGGCTTCCGCTGTTTATTTTTTAGAGTGGTTTCTAGTCTCCACCAATTTATTACCTCTTTTAATACTTATCTTCCAGTTGATTTCCTCTCAATAAACTAAAACAATATTTTGAATTCTAAAAATTATAATAATTTATTGACCTGGTTTGTTGTTTGTATTATTGCCTGTCGCATCATTAAATGTCTTAGCTGCTTCAGAAGCAGATTTCACTTTCGATATATCCATACCTATTGAGATACGGTTCAAATTATTAAATTCCAGATCATTTTCTTTTAATAGTTCAACGGCAAAGTAGTTAATGGTACGTTGCGATTTTGAAGTGTCCTTTGGTGATACAATTTGGCACGGTTCTTTTATAGTATCGGTTGAAACAATAAAAGTTTGTATCCTGTTCTCAATATTACAATATGATTTAAAGAAAGCCTCATTCTGAGCTATATTGTCATCTACTTTAAAGACTGCCGGACAACTTCCAAAATAAATTGTACTTGCACCAAAAACAAGAAATAGAGTAAAAACATGTTTTTCCGTTTTTTCCCACCCGTTTTTCGTTATTAAAAATATTAGTAATCCTGAAAAAATGCAACAAATAGTTAATGTAAGAGTCATCGCATAATAATGAATATTGAAGTAATTTGCGATATACAAATGGAACTGTTTTTTATCATTTGCATACTTGAATTGGTCTTTTAAACGAGAGTATATTTTAGGATTAATTGTGTGCTGATTTTCCCAAGTAGGGTTGCTGGTAATACTAATGCTTCTATTATTCAAAGTATCTAAGCAAAAAACATCCTTAGAAACATGGCAGCCATATTGAAAACTGCCCTGGTAAATAAATGCAACTGCCAGCAGTGTTAACAGTCCCAAAAGAATAGGTCTATCAAATGCGTATAATGCTATTTTTTTTATGAATGCTAAGAAGTTCTTCATAATTTTTAAATTAATTGATGAATACGTTTATTTCCATATTATTCTTTCTATGCTGTTGGCTTGAATTCTATTATTTTAATAGCCATAATTTATATTCCCGCCTTCTATATCATCTATAGTTTTTCGGCTTCCCCTGTTTATTATATTTTATACCTAAATATTATAAGTACATTCATACGAATATCCAAATCATTAGGTTTCACCCCATCAATCTGAATATGTTGTCGAAGTTTAAATCCGCCCCTTATGGCACCGTTACCCATGCAGGATTGCTCCAAGCGCTTTCGCCAATGGTGTTGATGGCGCAAACGCGAAACCAAACTTTTTGTCCGCTAACCAAACCGGTGATGGTGCAGCTAGATTTGAGTGAGGTTTTTTTGAAAGCCCATTTTGTTGCTTCAATGGGGTCAACACACATTTCAACATTATAACCACTTGATTTGGGGTCGCTGTTCCATTGCAAATCAACAGAACCTGCAGCATCGCCCGCGCTAGCCGAAAGATTTTCGGGTTTGTCCAATACGGTAGTGCTTTTGTGTGGGTCGGCTTTTACGCCCATGGCTGCGCTTAAAATTTTTGCTACGTCGCCATTGGCTGTATTTTCAACATAATTGCCAAGTTTCGTCATCGTGTCATCATAAAGAATTTCTTTCTGATTCAAAATAGCATATTGCTCAATCAGTAATTGTTTGGTTGCTTCCACGTTGTTGTTAGCGGTTTCTAATCCGTCAATAACACCTTTCACCACAATTAAAGTTGGGTCAGGGTTCGGAAAACTTGGATTTAGGTCTATGGCATTCCTTTGTAGTCTTCCTTTTTCAATCTTTTCAAGGATGGTGTACTGTTTTAAATTTAATACGACTTTTTTCATAAGGTTTAATTTTTTAGGTTTAAATTTTATTTATAATTGCTGCTAGTTTGTTAATTTTATATCAATTTCTAATCTCGGATTTTGCAAATCCGACATAGTTTTTATGAAATCCGACATAGTTTTCGGGAAATCCGATATAGATTTTGTGAAATCCGACATAGTTTTCGGGAAATCCGACATAGTTTTCGGGAAATCCGACATAGATTTTGTGAAATCCGATATAGATTTTTTGGAATCCGATATAGGGTTTTTAGAGACCGATATAGTTCTTATGGAATCCGATATAGGATTTACTGAAACCGATATAGATGTTGAAAAATCCGATATAGGAAATAGTAAATCCGATATAGTACCTTTATTATAATAGAAGTACTTGATGCTATGTTGCAAATTTTTTTCTGAAATTGAGCAGTGATTTTTGTCAAACTTTATCGAAAACAAAACAGTCTCCATGCTCATCAGCGCAGGGCTGGAGCTATTCGTTAAAGGATACTTTACTTTCGATGTGGTGAACATGCTCAATAGTCTTTGTTATTGTGAAACCAAAAAACTTTTATTGTTGTAAATCATTTACAAAATTAATACACATTTCGCTTATAGCAATACCGCAAATGAGGTATTTTTCATTTGTCTTAACACTGACAAAAGTCATTAGTCGCGAAAAATGATTTATATTATGATTATTTTATATATTAATTCAAATATTATATGTATCTTTGTTGTGCTAAAAAATTAAAAAAATGGAAAAGAAAGAATCAAAATCTAATATTCCATTTAATACGTCTGACATTGCGAATGCAATTAAGACTGAATTTTTGTCGGAATATATAGAGCAGCAACCTATTGGCAGTTTTATAAACGATGCCAATAGTCAACAAACGATTTGGATAAACCAAAGGGCTGCTGATATAATGGGCTTTAGTAAAGATAGGCGCACCCATATAAATTATGAACTGGGCAGCCAATATTGTCATCCCAACGATTTAGAAGTGCTGCAAATAGCCATGAATAAAATACACACTTCTGACGAGGTGGTTGAATCCATGATACAGGTGCAACATGAAAATGGAAATTGGAAATGGTTGCATATTTATTTAAAAGTGTTTAAACGCAACGCCGATGGCACTCCCTATTTGATTTCAGGTGTGCTTATTGACATAACCCACCCGTCAACCCAAGAGCCGCGTTTGAAAGATCTGCTTTCTGACAATCAAAAACATCGGCAACATCATTCTATAAACAAACTTAGCAAACGCGAAAAGGAAGTGATGCAGCATATCATAAAAGGATTGACCGATAATAAAATTGCTGAAACTCTGTTTTTAGCAATCCATACTGTTAGAACTCACAGAAAAAATATCTACCGGAAGTTGGAAGTAAGTAGCGTTGCGGCATTGGTAAAGCTTGCAATGACAAATAGCTTCACCTGACTTTGCCGGGGCAAGACCCAAAATGCAAGACCCAAATTCCAAGCTCCAAATTCCAAATCCCAAGGGAGAAGATCCAAATTCCAAATACCAAATACCAAATACCAAAGTGAAGTTCCAAATACCAAGCTCCAAATACCAAATTCCAAGGATGAAAAAAGAAAAATAAAAAAGGGGATTTGGGATATAATGAAAAAGCCTTGACTTCATCATTATATCCCTAATCCCCTTGGAGCTTGGATCTTGGTATTTGGTATTTGGAGCTTTACAAGCCTAGATCATGCCAAGTTCTTTTCCCACCTTAGTGAAAGCAGCTATAGCTTTTTCCAGATGTTCCTGTGAATGTCCTGCAGAAACCTGAACGCGGATACGATCTTTGCCTTTAGCAACAACCGGGAAGGAGAATGCGATGACATAGATGCCTTCTTCCAACATTTTGTTGGCAAAGTCAACTGCCAATTTTGAGCAATCGGGATATTTTCCAAACATAATAGCCACGATAGGATGATCGCCCGGAATGATATCAAAACCTGCTGTTGTCATTTTCTCACGGAAATATTTGGTATTGCGTTCCAATTTGTCGCGCAGTTCGGTTGATCCCATCAGGATTTCCATTACCTTAAGCGTACCGCCAACTACAGCGGGAGCCACCGTATTTGAAAACAAATACGGACGAGCTTTGTTGCGCATCCAATTGATGATTTCTTTGCTCGAAGAGATACATCCACCCGATGCACCGCCCAAAGCTTTTCCAAAAGTAGTAGTGATGATGTCAACACGTCCCATCACGCCACGATATTCGTGAGTTCCACGACCTGTTTTGCCTAAGAAACCTGTTGAATGGCTGTCGTCAACCATCACGATAGCACCATATTTTTCAGCCAAATCGCAAATCTGATCTAATTTAGCGATGTCGCCGTCCATAGAAAAAGAACCATCGGTAGCAACCATAATAAAACGGCAACCATTGGCGACAGCTTCTTTCAAGCAGCGTTCCAAACCTTTTGCCATTTTGTCGTTGGCAGGGTCAATTTCTTCCACATCGCGCATGTCGCCATGTTTGTAAATCCAACGTTGCGCTTTGCACAAACGAATGCCGTCAATAATAGAAGCATGATTCAAAGCATCAGTGATGATAGCATCGTCCTCGCCCAACAATGGTTCGAAAACGGCTCCATTAGCATCGAAGCATGAAGAAAACAAAATAGTGTCTTCCATACCCAAGAATTCAGAAACCTTACGTTCCAATTCTTTGTGAATGTCTTGCGTACCGCAAATGAAACGTACCGACGACAAACCGTAGCCGCGATGGTCAATTTCTTCGTGCGAAGCTTTTATCAAATCGGGATGCGATGACAATCCCAAATAATTATTTGCACAGAAGTTCAGGCATTTTTTGCCTTTCACAACGATTTCTGCGCCTTGCGGACTTTCTATAATCCGTTCTGTTTTGAAAAGTTTTTGTTCGTGCAGTTTATCTAACTCAACAGCCAAAAACTCATTGATTTTTTTTTGCATAGTAAAATCTCCTTTTAATATTTAATATTAGATTAATCCTTTTTTATGTTTTTCTCCAATAACTTTCAACATATCTTGTGTCATCATATCCAAATCAAAGCTTGGACTCCATCCCCATTCTTCGCGAGCAGCTTTATCATCCACTGCATCGGGCCAACTATCGGCTATCGCTTGACGGAAATCAGGTTTATAATCAATGGTAAAAGTTGGGATGTATTTTTTAATACTATCAGCAAGATCTTTCACCGAAAAACTCATAGCACCAACATTGAAATCGCTATGATGTTTCAATTTCGAGAAATCGGCTTGCATCAAATCAACAGTAGCTTTCAAACAATCGGGCATATACATCATTGGTAAACGCGTGTCTTCTTTCACAAAACAAGTATATTTGCCATATTTAATAGCATCATAATAAATAGCCACAGCGTAGTCGGTAGTTCCGCCACCGGGAAGGGTTTCGTTGCTGATGATGCCTGGATAACGCAAACCGCGAACATCCAAACCATATTTCTTCACATAATAATCAGCCACCAATTCGCCTGCCACCTTAGTGATGCCATACATGGTAGAAGGCTTCAAAACGGTTTCCTGTGGCGCACAATCCAAAGGCGTTCCGGGACCAAAAACAGCAATAGAACTTGGTACCAACACCTGTTCCATTTTCATTTCGCGAGCCACTTCCAACACATTGAAAAGACCATTCATATTGATATCCCATGCTTGCAAAGGATTTTGTTCGCCCACTGCTGACAATATAGCAGCCATATTGATGATACAATCCACACCATGCTTTTTACAAACATCAGCCAAAGCTTGTTTGTTCACCACATCAAAATATTCGAAAGGACCAGAATTGGCAACCATTTCGGAAGGTGGAGATTTGCGGGTACTAGCAATAACGTTGTCATTGCCATAAATGCGGCGGAGTTCCATAGTTAGTTCAGACCCAATCTGACCAACCGCTCCAACAATTAGTATTTTTTTCATTTTAACTAGAATATTTGGTTTTTAAAAAATGTTTTTATTATTGGGTGCAAAATTAATTTTTTTAAGCAAACAACAAATAAAATATTGTGTTTTTTATGCATGAAATCGAAAAAAAATAAAAACAATGTTTTTTTTATCACTTTTGCACCCATATCGTAGGAAATTATTAATTTTGAAAAAAAATAATTTATGAAAAAATATTTGATTGCTTTATCCCTCTGTGCACTGTTTTCTGCAAGCAGTTTCGCACAAAAAGAAAACCTTATAAAACTCAGCCCCTCAGTGAATGATGTGATTGTTTACCTTACGGGAGCGCAAATTCGCTACAAAGTGAATGTCAATTTGACACAAGGCAGAAACCTTTTGGTGCTGTCGGAAATGTCGCCAAAACTAAATCCTGCAAGCATTCGCATTACGGCTGATGAAAATTCTACCGTATTATCCGTTTCGAACAAAATTACGAGCGAAGCGGTGGATGCCGAACAAGTAAAGCTCAATAGAATCAACGATTCTATCAAACTTGTCGGCAAAAAAATCAATGCGGATACCGATGAACAGAATGCTTTGGGCATACAGAAAGATTTGTTGATAAAGAATCTTTCGCTCGGCGGACAAAACACGGGTGTGAACGTCGCCGAACTTCAAAAAGCGGCTGACTTCTATCAAACGCGCATTTTGGAAATCAACAAAAGACTGACGGAGTTGATTGGTGATGGAAATACACAAGCTATTCTGCTGGTTGATTTGCAATCCAGAGCCAATAAACTTGAGTTGACAACAAAAACCCAACGCACAGAAATATCGGTCTTGTTGGTTTCCGCAAAGGCTCAATCCACTTCTTTGGAGATTTCCTACGTGGTGAACGATGCAGGATGGATGCCTTATTATGATGTGAAATGCACCGACATCAACCAACCGATTATCTTAAACTATCGCGCCAAAGCCTACAACAATTCAGGCATTGATTGGAACGATATCCCCCTGACACTTTCTACTGCCGATGCTGGGCTCAATATCGCTGTGCCCATATTGCAAACATGGTATCTGAACAATTCTTATGGAGCAGAAGGATGGGGTGGGCTTTCAAAAGGAAATTATCAACAAACCACCACCAATGCCAATAATGCCGACGGAACCTACGCTTGGGATTATGAAGTCAATGGCAAAGCACAAGACCGGAAACAAATTCAGCTACAATCGGTACAGTTGCAACAAATTTCCGTGCCTGAGTTGAGTTTTAATTTCCCCATCAAAGCGCGCTACACCATCCCTTCGAATGCGCAACCCTATATCATTGATGTGGAAGAACGTTCTATTAAGGCTACCTATCAATATATCGCCATTCCTGTGTTAGAGAAAAGTGCCTATCTGTTAGCCTGCATCAGCGATTGGGAAGATCTTAATTTGGTGGAAGGCAATGCCAACATCTATTTGGATGGAACATACGTGGGACAATCGTATCTGAATCCCAATGCTATTTCCGACACACTGCAGATTTCTTTTGGCAAAGATAGCCGCATACAGGTTGACCGCGTGAAAATGAAAGAATACAGCAGCCGCACATTGATGGGCTCCAAACGTAAAGGCACTTATGTGTATGAAATCACCATTAAGAACAATCATGCCACACCGATTAACATCGAAGTGCGAGATCAATTGCCTGTAAGCAGCAATCAGGATATAGAGGTTACGGTGGATCAGATTTCGAATGCCACACACAACCCGCTGACAGGTTTCTTAGATTGGAATTTTGTGATAGACCCGGGCAAAGTGCAAACTATAAAACTCGGCTACACGGTGAAATATCCAAAGAATTATACCATCCCCATGAAAAAGATGAAACAAATGGAAAGCCCAAGATTTTTATAAACCAAACTATAAATAATGTTGACCGTAAAAACTTTTGAATTTAACGACATAGGTGTGAATACCTATGTGCTTTCGAGCACGAACAACGAATGTGTGATTATTGACCCGGGCTGTTATAGCGAAGCCGAAAAGCAACAGTTGGACGCTTATATTGCCGGCGCCAACCTCAAAGTGGTGGCGCTTTTGATTACGCATTGCCATATTGACCACATCTTGGGCATTGCCCACATTGAAGATACGTACCATATAGGAGCTACCATACATGCTGCCGGTGCCGAGTTTTTGCGTGCGTCCGTGGGTTATGCTTCGGTGTTTGGTTTCGAGTTGGACCGCATTGTGAAAGCTGCACATTTTATAGATGAAGGCGACGTGATTCGCTTTGGCGATGTGAGTCTGCGCGTTGTTTACACTCCGGGACATGCCGATGGAAGCGTTTGTTTCATTTGCGATGAAGAACAACTCGTGTTTTCAGGCGATGTGCTGTTTCTGGGTAGCATCGGCAGGACGGATTTGCCCACAGGCGATTTCAAAATGCTTACGGATAACATCAAAAATAAATTGTTCATCCTTGCGCCTTCCTACACCGTATATCCCGGACATGGACCTACCACCACCATAGGCTACGAGCAGATGAACAATCCATTTATTGACTAAAAAAGGGAAGTAAAACTTTTCTATCTACATCCCACCATAAAAGCGGGCTTCATACTATAGCCCAACACACTTGCGCTCTTAAAATCAGTGCATGCATTATCCTTTTGCCCTAATTGGAAATAGCAGAAGCCTCTAAAAAACTCAGCATTGCCATTGTTGAAGGCTTTCTTTGCTATCAATTCCGTATAAAAAGGGATGGCTTCGGTGTATGATTTCAAATTCAGATAGGCATTGCCGATGTTTTGGAGTGCCATCACATCATACCTATGCTTCAGGGATTCTTTGAAGAAACTGATGGCTTGTGCAAAGGCTTTTTCGTTAAAACATTTCACCCCTTGATAGAAATTAAATTGAAATACCAAATTCGTGTCCTTGGGATATTTCCTCACGCCGGTGTCCAACACCACTAATATCTCATTCAAGTTATTGGTGGCGGCATATAGATTGCCTGCATACACCGAATAGACCGTCGCCGTAGGTTTGCATTTTGCAATCTCACCAAATGATTTCCGAATTTCGGTGCTATCGCGCATTTTCGTTGCCATATCGTTGAGATGCCTAAAATAAATGATGTTGGCAGGGCGATTGTAGAATGCCTTCTTCGCATAATAATACGCACTGTCGGGTTGCTGAAGCCCATCGGCTATGAGGCTCCGCGTATATTCTGCCATATAAAGATAGGGATTAGCGTTTTTGTCGGCATTCAACACCGCAAGCGCTTCGGTATAACGTTTCTCATTCAGCAGATAATGCGCCTTGATGCAAGCAATAGGCTTTGCGCCCACCCCGCTGATGTTAGGAATAGCAGGAAAACCTGCCATCACTTGATTGGCGGTATATCCTCTGTCATTATAAGTCAATCCTTTTGTTTTGTCAATATCTATCTTATCAAGAAAAACCAAGGATGTGTAAACATTATACGTCACATAAACATTCATCAGCGACAGCAACATGAAACCCCACAACACGCCTTGATGCACACTCTTCCCCACAACAACCGTCTGCTTCTCCTGTTTCATCTCAAAATAAACAAAAGCCAATATGGCGATGATAAACGCCAACGCAATTTGTATGTTCGTTCGTTCCAATGGGAAATTCAGGAAAGCATCTATCGCATAAGCCATCAACCCCATCATGCCCGTGACGACTATCACTTTGTGCTCTAGGGACATCTTCTTAGACCACAACCCCATCACAATATAAAGCAACAGACAGGCAAATATGCCCGCATACAGCATCCCGCCAAGGATGCCCGTGTCGGCAGTCATTTCCAGGAAATCGTTGTGAACATTTTTGCTGATGAGGAAACCTTCCAAACGCTTGTTTTCATACTTCATCGCATGGATTTTCCAATTGCCGAAACCTCCGCCCAAGGCAGGATGCGTTTTGATGAAATCCACAGAATTTTTCCACAAGGTGAAACGATGCGAGCTGCCTGCGTCCGAAACGTCCATGGTTTCCATCCGTTGAAATATGCCGCCATACGAGCCCTGTATCATCTGACTCTTGGTGGAAAACAAATACAAACTAAAAAAGATGGCGCCCAGAAGCATCCCCACCACCAAGGCAGGCGCCAGGAACATGCTCAGCTTCTTTTCACTCTTCAGATAAAAAACAATAACAAAAACCACAAAAATCACCACAAACAGAAACAAACTGATGTAGCTTGCCCTTGCATTTATCAAAAACAAAGCCGTGCTGCCAACAAAAAATATCACAAAATAAAGCATCCGCCACAATCCCTTCAGCATATAAATAGCATACAGCACGAAAGGCATTTTGATGACGATGCTCGCCGCCTGTATGTTTTTGTTGCCCGAATTGCCTCTCAGGCTCAACACCAAATCGTCCAATTTAATAAAATGCGGACTATTGCTCACAAATTGCCACAACACCTCCATGGATTGATACAACACTATCCCTCCCACCATCAAGAAAACCATCCGCAACATCTTCGGATTGCCATACATCAAACTCAACAAATTCATAAACGCAATGAAACCCATCAGCAAACGCGAGTAGGTCACCAAACTCTCCACCACATTAAACGCCACAAAAAACGACAAACCCGACACCACCACAAACGCCCCATACAACACGAACAACGCACTCTTGAAATATCCCACAGGCATAAACTTCCTGCGCAACAGGATAAACACAGTGGCAAAACAATTCAACACCGCCACATACAACCACTGCGTCCCTATCGTGTCAGCCGCGCCAAACGACGGCACAAACTCCACACACAAATACAACACCACCACTATCACATCCAGATATGCATTCCACTCCCTTTTACTGCCCTTTGTGCCCCCCGCTTTCACCTCCGCAACCGCTTTCCTTTTATCTTTCTGAACCACTTTCTTTGCCATAACGCATCGCTATTTCTTTCAATAAATAAACAACATCTATTTTCTATAAATCACCCGAAATCTGTCCGCTATCCCTTGTTCCTGGATGCGCGCCCATCTGTCGGCATCTATCAGTTTCACCTCTTGCTCATTGCCATACAAGGCAATCAAATCCGTGTCCTGCATCGTCTTTATGAAGGTATTGATTTTCCGTTTCTTCACCTCGCTCAATCCCGCCAACACCTCCTCCGAAACCAGCGACAGAAACGGCAACTCCTCTTTCCCGCTCTCATCCTTCGTCCCCGCTTCCGTCGCGCCCTCAGCCACTTCGTCCGTTGCGATGTCCTCCACCACAGGCTCCAAGGCAAACATCAAATGCTCCACCTTCGCATAATCATAAATAATTTTAATCGTAATCAATGCCAGCGGCAGCGCCACCACGCTCGAAATCATACTCCAGGTGGTGCTCGTCACAAAATCGTCCACAGTCTTCGCATCCTTCGACAGCCGAAAACTTATCTGCGCCAACGCCCCTTCCACTATCCACAGCGTCCACCACCATCCCAACAGCGCCGTCGTGATACGCTGCGTATAATTACTCACCCGCTGCGTAAACAAATGCTGCGTCTCCACATACATCTCCCGCATAATCTGATACGGTCTCCACCAACTCACTATCGGCACAAACCAACCCCCTGCAGCCCATCCTTCCCCGTGTTGCAGCAAAGCCACCTGCGTATGCAAATTATAATACGCCCGCCGAAACCAAAGGATAAACGTAATCCCCGACACGATATACACCACAAGATACACTATACCTATTATCCGTTGCCGACCATCATTTGCATCTGCCATATCCCTGCTTATACCCACCCCATTCGCAGCATCCTGCAACAGCACATACTGAAAATAATCAGAAACCAACGAAACCAGCTCCACCACCATCACTATCCAAATCAACGTCTGAGCCACCATCCCTCTTGTCACATTCGATTTAACATCATCCATAACATCCTAGTTTTAATTCATAATTCAACATCATTCCAAATCCACCCACAAAAATAAACTTATTCTGCAACATAAAGCACAAACTTTCGCAAATTTCTGTTCCAAGCTCCAAATACTAAATCCCAAATTCCAAGCTCCAAATCCCAAATACCAAGGATGGAGAGGGTTGTAATTTCTATCTTCGGGTGTAGTCGTGTAGTTCTTTTCTCCTTATTCCTTCTTGGAATTTGGGATTTGGTATTTGGTATTTGGGTCTTCATCCTTGGAATTTGGAGCTTGGAATTTGAATCTTGGTTCTTTCTTTTGGGCGCCTCCCCCCGAGAAAATCGGGGGGACCGGGCTTTTCGCTACAAGTCCTCGCGCCTGAATAACGGCGCTGTGGGCTTTTCGCTACAATCCCTGGCGCGCGTGCCCCGTGTCTAGCCCTTGGACTTTTAATCAACATTCCCTTTCATCCTCCTGTTCGGCTAAGGCTATGCCTTAGTCGCTCATATCTTTTTAGGCTCCGCCTAAACCAAATGAATCTGCCAGATTTCCAAAATCTAGTAGATTTTCCAACCAAAAAAATCCAACCAAACTCCTCTTTTTACACAAAAACCCACCGTTAACTGATGTAAACCTACCGTTAACTTTATTTTTCACCTTTTCTCACTAAAATGTATTACCTTTACTTTTTTAAATTAATCGAACCTAATTAAAACCTTTTGCCATGAAAAAGACAACTACTCTCTGTTTATTAAAATCTCTCGTTTTTATTGTAATTCTTCTACTAACAAAAACTGCAATATGCCAGCCTGCCATTCAATGGGCAAAGTGTTTTGGAGGCACTGGAGAGGATAATGTTTACTCTATTCAACAAACTATGGATAGTGGATATGTTGTAGCCGGTTATACGATGTCGAACGATGGAGATGTACTATTTAATAATGGGAACAAAGATTTCTTTGTAGTAAAAATGGATCAATATGGAAATTTACAATGGCAAAAAAGTTTAGGAGGTAGCGGTGACGACTGGGCATATTCTATTAAACAAACCATTGATAGTGGATATATTGTTGCCGGGTGGACATCCTCAAATGATAGTATGGTAAGCGGAAATCATGGCTCAGCGGATGCTTGGATAGTTAAGCTCAACAGTTCGGGTGAATTAGAGTGGCAAAAATGTTTTGGAGGAAGTTCTGGTGATGCAGCTTGGTCAATTCAACAAACTTATGATACGGGTTATATTTTTGTTGGCTATTCCGGTTCGAATGATGGTGATGCTTCCATGAATCACGGGATTGATGATTTTTGGATAGTAAAATTAAACCATCTTGGGACACTTCAGTGGCAAAAAAGTCTCGGTGGATCCTATGAAGATATGGCATTTTCTGTTCAACAGACAAAAGACAGTGGTTATATTGTGGCAGGAGAGACCCAATCAGGTGATGGTGATGTCACAGGTTATCAAGGTGGGTCGAGAGATTGTTGGGTTGTAAAACTAAATAGCATTGGAGATCTTCAATGGGAAAGGTGTTATGGTGGAAATGGAAAGGATATTGCCCAGAATATTATCCAAACTAACGATGGAGGATATATTTTTGCTGGAGAGACAGATTCTTTTAACGATGATGTAATAGGTAATCATGGATTAATAGACTATTGGGTAGTTAAAATAAGCGATACGGGAACAATTCAATGGCAAAAATGTTTAGGAGGAGATTCTGAGGATCAGGGAAATTGTGTACAACAAACCTCTGATGGTGGCTTTATAGTTTCAGGAATTGCATATTCTAACAATGGAGATGTATCAGGTAATCATGGAGGTGATGTATGGATGGTTAAATTAAATGTTTTTGGTTCTATTCAGTGGCAAAAGTGTTATGGAGGCAATACCACAGATTTATCTAATGCTATGTTGCAAACTCTTGACGGAGGTTTTATTTCAACCGGATGCACATTATCTAATGAAGGTGATGTTACAGGAAATCATGGCGGTTGGGATTTTTGGGTAGTGAAACTTGCTTCAGAGAACTCTATTCAAGATAATAACATAAATGGGGATTTAAGTATATATCCCAACCCCACCACCGACAAACTAACCTTCACCACCAACCTAACCAACACAACACTTACCTTAGACATCCTCGACATCAACGGTCGCATCCTTCAAAGCACCCAATGCACCAACGGCAGAAAAGTATTAGACGTATCCAACTTTAAAAAAGGAGTATATATTGTTAAGGTAAGATCTGCCGAACAAAGCAGCTTTGTGAAATTCATTAAATTATAATTACAATGAAAAAGCTCATCTACACCCTAAGCATCATTATTTGTCGCCAATTCACCTTCGCACAAATAACAGTTCATGATAGTAGTGCTTTTTTAGATATAAATCTAATAAAAGCGAAGATATACACAGGTGGCATGAACTTTTTAGACAAGTACGATACCGTTCATCCCAATTACTATGAATATCCTGCTAACAGCGGCAAACATACTATTTTGAGCTCTGCTTTATGGATAGGTGGTTTGAATAATGGCAATCTCTACCTTGCTGCCGATCAATATCAAAATGGCAAACGTGATTTCTATCCGGGTCCTGTTATGGATTCAATTTCTTTTCTAACCGAAGCTGCCAATTGGAACAAAGTATGGAAGATTAATAAATCGGATATTGATTATCATATTGCCAATTGGAATATTCCGGGTTATGTAATGCCCGCTTCTATCAGTCAGTGGCCCGTTTATGCCAATCCCGGCTTGGGCATAAATTATGATTTAGCTCCCTATGTTGATGCCGACAGCAATGGATTTTACAACCCTGCCAATGGCGATTATCCTGCTATCCGTGGCGACCAAGCCATATATTTTATCTTTAATGATTCCGTTTGTCACCATTCCGAAACATCCGGCAAACGTATGGGCATCGAAGTCCATGCTATGGCTTATGTTTATAACAGTGCACCTGAACTCGACAAAACAGTCTTCATGAATTATATGATTTACAATCGTTCTTCGCGAGTTTATGATTCTCTTTTTGTTGGAAACTTTACGGATATAGATGTTGGATATGCCTGGGATGATTACATGGGATGTGATACGATTCTCGAAGCGTATTATGCTTATAATGGCGATCTCTATGATGAAACAGCTACGCAGACTTTTCCTTACGTAACTTCACTTGGATATGGATGGACTCCTCCTGCCCAAGGAATAACACTTTTAAATCAGCCTATGACTTCTTTCATGGTGCTTAAATCAAAAATCGCTGATGAGGGATTCTCCACAATTGATATGTTCCAAATGCTCGTTACATCGAATGATTACTATTTAATGATGAATGCAATTTATAGTGATAGTACTCATCAATATAATTACGGTTGTTATGGACATCCATCTGCCGATACTACAACACATTTTATTACTAATTACTATTTTCCTAGTTCTCCCTGCGATGTACCTAGTTATAATGAAAAATCAGCAGGCAATCCTCCCTATGACAGAAGAGGAGTTGCTTCTTCAGGTCCTTTTTCTTTAGCCCCAGGTCAATTCATTTCTTTCGATTATGCTTATGTAACAGCAGATAGCATTTCTGATTCATGTGGCTTTAATATTAATAACCTATTAAACGACATCTACCAAGTCCGTTCACATTTCAACTCCCACCATCCCCAAGATGGTCACGACTTAGCCCTTGGCATGGATGAACAACAAAAAAACAACCCAACCTCAACACCACAATTCTCAATATATCCCAACCCCACCACCGACAAACTAACCTTCACCACCAACCTAACTAACACAACACTTAACTTAGACATCCTCGACATCAATGGTCGCCTTCTACAAACCACCCAATGCACCAACGGCAGAAAAGTATTAGACGTATCCAACTTTAAAAAAGGAATATACATCCTCAAAATACATTCCTCCCAACAAACCAACTTTGTCAAATTTATAAAAATGTAATCGCCATCTCCCCGTTCAGTTAAAACTCTGCCTTAATCATTCCTATCTTTTTAGGCTCTGCCTAAATCCTATTAATCTGCCAGATTTCCAAAATCTGGCAGATTTCCCCACAAAAAAAGGCTCGCCATCTCAATTCATGTCCACTCTATTATTGCCCCTTTTTAAGGGGTTGGGGTTAAAAACCCTAAACAAAAAAGGCTCGAACTCCCCGTCCAAGCCTCTTCTATTTTTCATTTTTCATTTTCATTTTTTCATTCCCCGCCCCCCCGAACTCACAATTGCGATATTAGTAATTCGCCCATTCGTAACCTGCCCCGTACACATAGTGTCGGGGTTCGTAGTGGCTTTACGAAACAGGCGGCACATCCGGTGCCCCACCCCCTCCTGTATGCCTAATCCGAGCCATAATCTTCGTCAACACATAATCATCATATTTTGCCTGACTAACCCCCTTATAAATCCTCTTTCCAACATCCAAAATATCATCATTCAAAGCGTCCAACTCAGCATAAACCTTATCATTCGCCTCAACCAACAAACCCCTTGCCTCCTTATTCACCTCCTGCTGTGCATTCTCCTCATCAATCTCAGTCTTCAAATTTATAAAAGCTGTAATAGCTGTTTGCTTCAAACCTTCATTCAACAAAACCGTCTTATTATTCTGTATATTCTGATTCACTACTGCCAAATCTCCACTCAAAGCCTCCAAATCCTTCTTTCTCATACTCTCTCTCATTTCATGAATCCCAAAATTCTTCACAGGAACATCCAACAAACCTCCTGCATGTTTCACATAACCTTCCAATAACCTTGCAGGCTGCTGCAACGAATCCGCCGTCTTATACAAATCCTCTGTAAACTTCTTATTCTGTCCTGTCTTCACCTCCACCTTAGGCAAATTCTTCGCCTCCGTTATCTTATCCTTATGTGCCTGCAAATAATCCTCATCAAATCTGTCCGAAAAATCAGTAAAATCTGATAAATCACGCGTCACGTTTGCGTTTAAAACATCGCCCAATAAAGGCTTATCTTCTTTTCTTTCTGTCATAACTAATTTTGTTTTTTGATTAATAAATAGATTTAGAGCGCAAATTTAATAATATAAAATGAATCAACAATGACTTTTTTCATTTAAATGCAAAAATACATAAAAAAACATCATTTTTTATATAAAAACGACTTCCCGACGTCTATTGCGTTCTTCCCGACGTCCATTGCGTCCTTCCCGCTGTCTATTGCGTCTTTCCCGAAGCTTATTGCGTCCTTCCCGAAGCCTATTGCGTCCTTCCCGACGCTTATTGCGTCCTTCCCGAAGCCTATTGCGTCCTTCCCGAAGCTTATTGCGTCCTTCCCGAAGCCTATTGCGTCCTTCCCGACGCCTATTGCGTCCTTCCCGACGCCTATTGCGTTCTTCCCGACGCCTATTGCGTCCTTCCCGAAGCCTATTACGTCCTTCCCGAAGTTTATTGCGTCCTTCCCGACGCCTATTGCGTCCTTCCCGTTGTCTATTGCGTCCTTCCCGACGCCTATTGCGTCCTTCCCGACGCTTATTGCGTCCTTCCCGACGTCTATTGCAGACCTTTCTTTGCATATTTATGCATAAAACACACTAAAACCATCTTTTTTTTATTATTTAGTCTATTCTTGATTTTCATCTAAAAAGAGACAAGCCTTATCACTTTATAAAAATATATAACTTACATAACTTTTTTTCCGTACCTTTGTTCTTTTAATTCCGATACGCTCATGCGAAAAACAAGCTACCTATATCTTATAATGTATATTGTGCTCTACATGCTTTCTTCCTGCAAGAAAAACGTTGACACCTTTGCGCCCCAAATCACCATCACCACCCCTACCGAAAATCAACAATTCAGCGTCATGGATTCCATCCACGTAATCGCCAACGTCTGCGACGACCGCAAACTCCAAACCATAGACATCACCGTAACCAACCTCTCCTTTGTAACGGTCTTAAGCTCGCCCACCATTCATCCCGTCAACAATTGCTACGACATCAACCAATCCCTTCCCATCAACGATATTTTTCTCACTTCGGGCTCCTATTACCTACTCATCAATGCCTCCGACGGGGTGAACGTCACACGGAAGTTTCAAAAAATCTATATCAGCGGATTGCCCAAGAAACTTAAGTATGTGATAGTCGTCACCAAAAACGGCAACACCCTCGGTATCCACAAAATTGACTCCACCCACACCGTAAGCCTCATCAACACCCTCACGCAGGACTATTGCGGCTCGGCAGTAAGCTCCAATGCGCAGTTGTTTTATATTGCCGGGAGATACAACGGCGACGTCTCCGCCTATAGCACTCAGGATTGGACATTGCAGTGGAACATACCCGTCATCGTGAGTCCGCCCTTTCCGTATTTCGAAGCCATAGATGTTTATGATGGTATGTTATACGTGTCCTATCGTCAGGCGAAGTTCGAAATCTACAACGAATTGGGCAACATACGCACCTCCCGCGCCATTGACTATGGAAACTATCCCATGAAATTCTTGCCGATAGGAAACTTCCTGCTCACCTACGAACGCTGCCCTTCAGCGAGTGTGAAGCAGTTCGTGATTTATTACAAAACCTCGTATGCCATTTTCCAAAAACTAACCATTCCCTTCGAGGTGCAGAGCATCTTTCCCAAAGATGACGACCATAGCATCGTGTTTACCAACTATAACAATCAAGGGACCATCAAACTCTTTACCATCTCCACGCATAACTTTTGGGATGCCTACACGGTTTCTTCGGGCGCCATCACTTCCGTGGCTAGCATAGATGCCAACAACTATCTGTATGCCACTTCCACAGGATTTTATTGGTACGATTATCAAAACACGAGTTCGGTCTTGCTAAGCACGCCTGTCAATCCCCAACTTGTTGTGTATGATGAAACCGACTCTAACTATATGATAGCTGCAGACTATCACACCTTCAAAACCCTATCCTTTCCTGCCTCTAATGTGCAATACTCCCTGAATTTTGCAGATTCCATCATCAATATCCTTCCCGTTTACAACAAAGATTAATCTACTGTGAAAAGAGAAGTTATCACCACGGCAGATGGTTCCTCCACGATTTTCCTGCCCGAGCTCAACGAATGTTATCATTCCACCCATGGTGCCATCAACGAAGCCATGCACATATTTATAGATGCAGCTTTCCGAAAGATGCTTCACCACAGCGCGAAACTTCACATCTTAGAGATAGGTTTTGGCACAGGACTCAATGCCCTCCTCACCCTCCTCGAAAGCATAGCAGCCAACCAAGCCGTGTTGTATCACGGCATTGAACCCTTTCCTGTTGACAAATGTGAACTCGACCAAATCAATTATCCCGACCAACTTGACAACACTGAGGCAAAGACCTTATTCGAAAAGCTTCACACATCCCCATGGGAAACCAAGCAAGTGATACTCCCCAACTTCGAATTGCTGAAAACAAAGCAGCGCATAGAAGAACTACATTTGTCAACCGACTTTTTTGATATTGTGTATTTTGATGCCTTTGCCCCTACAGTTCAACCCGAATTATGGCAGCAAGAAATCTTTCAGAAGCTATATGTTTCCATGAAAGAAGGCGGCATATTAGTCACCTATTCCTGCAAAGGCGATGTGAAAAGAACCATGAAAGCCTGCGGCTTCACCATCGAAAAGCTTCCCGGACCTATCGGAAAGAGAGAATTCCTAAGAGCCACAAAGAACTCAACCCAAAATATCGAATGAAGTGAAGAGTTTCACTTCCCCTTTCGTGATAGAAATATCTTTCACCAAAGCATATCTCGGACCACTTTTACACCATATAATATAGGCATCCATATTTTCTTGCGTTCCTTCGGCTTCAATATACACCGATCCATCGTCCAAATTCTTCACCAAACCATGAATAGTATGTTCTAGAGCTGCCCGTTTAGCGCTATAGCGGAAACCCACTCCTTGTACTTTTCCGGTGACTACTATAGTAATATGTATAAGCATAGCAGAAAAATTACGGATTCAACCTTTTGTTGATTAATGTCGAAACAATTTCAAATAACTGTATTGGACCTAATTTTCGCCACAACATAGCATTCAGTCTATCGCCAAACGCCAAGTAATAATCGATATTAGCCTGCTCAAACTCTTTTACGACATGCGTCCTGAAATTTACACAAGCAATCCATCCATCTTCAATGTCATCAAACCACTCTTGATAATACGAGTCATCAGAAAAATGAAAGTTGAGAACGTTTTCTCCAATCAAAATAAAATACTGGATGCCGTTTTCAACAAGAATATCCACAACATTTTCTTTAAAAAACTTAATATCGTTATACAAACAATCGTTCCATTCACCTAAAAGTTCAATAACAGCAAATTTTCTTTGATAATCTGCAAATAAAATTTTCGCATATAATGTTGCCGAACCAAATCCATCCCACTGCGGATGTATAAAGTAATTGTATATAGCATTTGAAAACTCAAACTCGCTATACACCGCGCCATAAAAGGGAGACAGCTCATCTTCATCGGCAATATATAAATGTCTCCAATTGTAAAAAGGTTCAATAGTGTGCATAAAAATATAATTATTGCAAAGGTAATTAATTCATTTAAAAATAAAATTTTTTCAATAAAACATTTTAGTATTAATATTTTTTGTATTTTTGCACCCCTGATTTAATTCGGAGAAAATTTATTAACAATTAAAAGAAAGAGTATCTTATGATCATTGTCCCTGTAAAAGA
>CAIOJS010000344.1 GCA_903858655.1 uncultured bacterium
AGTGCAAAGATATAAATAATTTTTAATATAGGTTATATTTATTCAATTTATTTTTAAATCTGCTTGAAAAATACTTGCTCAGTTTTAGGCTTCGACTTGATAAACTATTCTTTAACAAGCTTATTAACCATAATTCCTTTTTCAGTAATCACTTTTATCAAATATACTCCTTTAGATAAATTAGTCAAATTAATTGTCGTTTCTTCTTCCTTGCTTTGAGTAGATTTCACTAACTGACCCTGTAAAGTATAAATGTCCACATTGGCTTTCTCAGAACTACGAATAGTAAGATTATCATTTGCAGGATTTGGAAAAACTGAAATATTGATCTCGGGCATAATTTCATTATTCGAAGTAAGCAACGCAACTTTAGTAATGAACATATCGTCATTCCCATTAGTATTTGGTATTGTCATACCTCCAAAATTTGCAGGGTTGCTTACATACGTTCCTGCCAAAATTAGTGAACCATTATTATCGATAGAAACCCCATAACCTTGATCATATGTGCTTCCCCCTCCTTTTATTGCCCAATCAACATTTCCATTCGCATCATATTTAGCAACGAATACGTCATTAGACCCACTCGATGTCAGCGATATTGTTCCAAAAACAGTTGTTGAATTAAAGCTTCCAACTGTATATGCATTTCCCAAATTATCTACACAAACACTATGTCCTATTCCTGCTTCTGCTCCACTTGCTGTTCTTACCCAACTTTGCGTTCCAAGGCTATCATATTTGGCAAGAATGTAATTAAAACCATTTGAATAACCCGTTACGAAAACATTGCAGTTTAAATCAGTACATATAGCTCTGCTGTTATCTAGGTTGCTTGTACCGATTTTTCTTGCCCATTGACATACACCATCACTGTTTAATTTTGTAATAAACATATCATTAGAACCACTACTAGTCAAAGTGGCACAACCAAAATTAACTGGAGACATAAACTGCCCCGTGATATAAATATTCCTATGTATATCAGTACAAATACCTACACATTCAGGCTCGCCAGTCAAAACAACTTTTTTTGTCCATATAAAATTACCATTTGAATCGCATTTGCTTATAAATGGAGTATTAGTTCCAGCATCTAACAAAACGTCAGTTCCTGCAGTAAAACTTCCGTTAAATGTACCTTCAACATAAATGTTTTTTTCATTATCAATGCAAATAGCTTTTACGTACTGGTTACCATATTCTATTAAAATTGTTTTTACCCAAAGTAAACTTCCATTTGACCCATATTTAGCGAATATTGTATCATGAGGGTTTCCCGCTGTATACATATTCCCTGCATTATCAACTGTCATATCTTCGCTACCCCTTATTCGCACTGCCCATATAATACTACCTCCAGATGTGTATTTAGCTAAAAACATTCCACTGCCGTTAAGTATTACTCCGTTAAAATCAATTGGGGTACCCCCGCCTCCCATTACATATATATTACCAATTCCATCAACTCCAAGATGTTCTCCTGAACTCGATGATGATGCGTAATTTACCCATTGAAAAGATTGGGCAAATATTGCATTCCCATATAAAATAGACATTAAAAATAAATTTAAGGCGATAATTCTGTATGACTTTTTCATTGTATTATTTGTTTATGATATTAATCTTCTTTTCGAAAGCAAAATTTTTCAAAATTTCGCACTGCAAATATACACCTTTTAATTCACTTGCATACAAACCAAATTAAATATTCAAAAATATAATCAAAATATTCCGCCCCACTGGGGCTTAAATTCGTTTGTGTATTGTTTTTTCTATAAACATTTCGCCTCTAACGAGGCTTAAAACATTATATCCCTCCCAATAAAGCCCCTTTTTCAATGCCTGTCCCGCACACGAAGTGTCGGGAGGGTTTGGGGTTATTTATTTTTCTTCAGGGGTTTGGGGTTAAAAACTAATCCAAAAACAATTCATTATTTGCTTCAATTACCCCGTTAGGCAGAGGTTCCAACCTCTGTCTCCTCTATCCTTTTAGACTCTGCCTAAATCCTATTGCGACAAATGTAGGGGCGTTTTGCAAACGCCCTTTTATCAAATGATAACCCCCGTTAGGCAGAGGTTCCAACCTCTGTCTCCTCTATCCTTTTAAGCTCTGCCTAAATCCTAATGCAGCAATGGTAGGGGCGTATCGCATATGCCCTTTTATGCCATAATTATCCCATCCCAAACAGGTCACTCCCTTGGGCTTAAATTCATGTGTGTATTGTTTTTTCAACAAACCGTACGCCGCTATCGAGGCTTAAAAAAAAGTACCGTAGGTACGAAAGTTTGGTAGAACTTACGATTAAGAGTAGTTTAAAAGTGCCGTAGGCACGACATTATAAAAAAGCAGAATTTATTCGAACAAAAGTCAAAAGAAAACATCTGTCCGGCAGCATCAATAATCCACTCCACAGATAAACACATTTGTTCATTAGGGGAATACATTTGCAAATCATCAGAACACATTTGCAAATCATCAGAACATATTTGCAAATCATCATAACACATTTGCAAATCATCATAGCACATTTACTAATCATCATAGCACATTTACTAATCATCATAGCACATTTGCAAATCATCATAGCACATTTACTAATCATCATAACACATTTACTAATCATCATAATACATTTACTACATCACAAATTCCATACCCCCACCATCATTAACCACATTTTAACCATCTAAATAAAAACTTATTCAAATACAGCAACATACAAATACCAATAAAATAAATAAATTCTTAATATACTGAAAAATTTATAGCCTATTAAAGTTTTTTCTATGGCAAATGTGTTTTTACCCATATCACATCTTGGTGGCAAGATTAAATCGAATTCATACTAAAATATTAAAAACACACAACGATGGCACGGAGTATAACAGAACTATTACTAAGTGTTTCTTTATGGTCTTAGCCCTGTCCCGCACCACAGTCGGGAGTTTCAGTGGTTAAAAATCATAAACCTAAAGCCTGCCCGACAATAAGGCGGGTCTTAATTTAAAAATTCTTAGTGTATCTAAGTGCTCTCAGTGTCTAAGTGGTGAAATAATCTTAAATCTAAAATCAAAAATTCATTATCATAATCTCTCCTTGTATGCAAATGGCAACATAAATGAATAATGATATGTTTCTAATTAATAATACAAAATAAAGGGGGTACTCTTCCAAATAATATAAATAAATCACATTTTTATCGAAAAAATATGGGGGTATTAAAAATAATTATTACTTTTGCAGAAATCTTTTAAAACAACAAACCATGACAACATTCCGTAAAATTGCATTTAAAGAGTATCTAAGTAGGGTGGCTGATGCTGCTCCTCAAAATGTGAAACCGGCAGAGCTTTTTGGCAGATGCGTGTTCACTATTGAAAAGATGAAAACCTATTTGCCCTTACCTGTTATCGAAAAAATTGAGGATTCGATTAAAACAGGCAAGCAAATTGATAGGGACATTTCAGACATAGTAGCGACAGGCTTGAAAAATTGGGCAATCTCGATGCATGTAACTCATTACACGCATTGGTTTCAACCATTGACAGGCGAAACTGCCGAGAAACATGATGCCTTTTTGAATTTAGAAAACAGCCGCCCTGTGGAAACTTTGAGTGGTGTGAATCTGATTCAGCAAGAACCTGATGCTTCCAGCTTTCCAAGTGGTGGGTTGCGCAACACTTTTGAGGCGCGTGGCTACACGGCTTGGGATCCTTCATCCCCTGCATTCATCATTGAGCACACCTTGTGCATCCCCACGGTTTTTATTTCTTACACAGGCGAATCACTCGATTTTAAAGCGCCTCTCATCAAATCTTTGTTTGCTTTAGATAAAGCCGCTACCGCAGTTTGTCAGTATGTGGACAAAAACATCAACAAGGTGAATGTTACCTTGGGCATAGAGCAGGAATACTTTTTGGTTGACAGTGCTTTGTATCATGCGCGTCCCGATTTGGTTTTGGCAGGACGCACCTTGTTTGGTCATGAGGCATCCAAAGGGCAGCAGCTCGAAGACCATTATTTTGGTTCTATCCCCGACCGTGTTATTTTGTTTATGGAAGAATACGAACGGATGGGGTGGGAGCTTGGAATCCCCATCAAAACAAGGCATAATGAGGTGGCACCTTGTCAGTTTGAAACGGCTTCTATGTTCGAAGAAGCAAATTTGGCAAACGACCACAACCAACTTTTGATGTTTATCATGAGAAAAGCTGCCCGTAAACATCATTTCGAGATTATTTTTCACGAGAAACCCTATGCGGGCATCAACGGTTCGGGCAAGCACAACAATTGGTCGTTGGCTACCGACACCGGGCGTAATTTGCTCTCCCCGGGCAAAAATCCGAAGTCGAACTTACTTTTTCTTTCTTTCTTTATCAATACAATCAAAGCTTTTGATGACCATGCCGATTTGTTGAGAGCTAGCATTGCTTCTTCTAGCAACGATTTGCGCTTGGGAGCTAACGAAGCACCGCCTGCCATCATGTCCATTTTCATAGGTCATTATTTGGAGAAGGTGTTGAATGATTTCTCTCAAAAAGTTTCTGACGACAAATTGTCGCCGGAGCAAAAAACCGAATTGAAGTTGAATATCATCAAGATACCACCTATCTTATTGGATAATACCGACCGCAACCGTACGTCGCCATTTGCTTTCACAGGCAACAAGTTTGAGTTTCGTTCCGTGGGTTCTTCCGAAAATTGCGCTGCTGCAATGATTGCTTTAAACACAGCCATGGCTAGTCAATTGCTAATCTTCAAAAAAGAAGTGGACAAGCGTGTGGCAAAGGGATTTGAGAAGGATGAAGCCATGTATTACGTTCTTAAACAAGTATATAATAGTGCTAAAAAGCGAATATTTCAAGGCAATGGTTATGGTGCTGAATGGATAGAAGAAGCTAAACGCAGAGGACTTTCGATGATTTCGAATACGCCCGAAGCCTTGTTATCGTATGTCTCAGACAAAACAAAAGCGATTTTCGAAGGTCAAAATATTCTCTCAGGAAAAGAGTTGGAAGCGCGTTATGAGATTAAGTTGGAGAAATATTTTAAGAAGATACAGATTGAATCGCGCGTGATAGCCGATATAGCCCAAAACCATATCATCCCATGTGCTTTCAAATATCAAAACACCTTAATTCAAAACGTGCAAGGATTGAAAAGTCTGTATTCTGTAGAACAATTTAAACAGTTGGCAAATCAACAGTTGAGCATGATAGAAGAGATTTCTGTCCGCACCAATGAGTTGCTGCGCCTGATAACTGACATGACCGAAGCTAGAAAGAAAGCCAACAACATCAGCGAAATTGCCGAACGTGCCAAAGAATATTGTGAAGTAGTGGTGCCATTTTTTGATAAAATCAGATACCATACCGACAAATTGGAGTTGATTGTGAGCGATGAAGAATGGGTGTTGCCCAAATACAGAGAGTTGTTGTTTATGAATTAAACTAAAACGGATTAAGTTTTGATTATAGGCAATTAATTTTTCGTCTTCCTAATCCTTCACAAACCTCCCCATCCAAATCTTTTCCCCATCATTCAATTTCAAAAGATATATCCCGCTAGGAAACTGAGAAATATGAATTGAAATAGTACTTGTATTTTTATTGATTTCAAATGTATTAGATAGCATCACTTCGCCTAATAGGTTTATAATACTTACTGCCTCAATATTCATGGAAACAGACAATTCAAAAGAAATAATATCCTGAGCGGGATTGGGAAACAGGATAATTTTCTGTCTGCTTGCCGCGATTTCATTCATGCCTGTGATGACTGTAGAAGCTGAAAACTCAGAAGTATTGCCGGTAACATCCGTTGCCGTTGCGGTAATCCGGTCGCCACCCCAAACCCCTGCCACCAAAACCACATTGAAATTACCTGATGCATCGGGAGTGACAGACGTCAGAAACTTCTCGCCTTGTCCATAGCCTGATACGTCATTATCTGATTTAAAAAACTCTATGGTAACGCTCGAAGGGTTCGGTGTATCTATGGTTCCATATACATCATAGTTACCCGAAAGGCTATTATATGCCGCTTGTGTGATAACAGGGAAGTTCATTCCGAAATTCGGACCCGTATCCAAGTCTCCCGCATCGTTGGCAGTAACGCCAATAGGGTAGAGGTCAATGCCAAGCGCGCCATTGCGATAAATTGCGTTCTGCGAAATGCTGTTATAGTAATCTCCATCGTTCATCACACTCACCCCGGCACCTAAATTATAAGCAATCAAGTTACCTTTCTGCGTGCCGCCTATCATATTATGCTGTGGACCTTCGCCAATTCGAATACCGTCAAGTCCATTCGGAATGGGATAGATTCCACTCAGGTCAGTGCCGATTTTATTGCGCGTAATGCTATTATAATCAGTCCCTGTGGCATGTATAACAATGCCTTGTTGCGTATTCCCGGAAATAACATTGCTGTCCACAACATGATATTTGGGAATCCCATCAATCACAATGCCGTTAACATTCGGCAAAGCATGACTTCCGCCTGCTTTGGTGCCTATCAGATTGCCAACCACTGTATCACTATTGGTAGAGTTATTATAAATGAAAACGCCATAAGCACTATTGCCCGAAATGAGATTCCCTGCTCCCGATTTTCTGCCTCCCAACATATTAAAACAAGCGCCATCGTCAAACAAAACTCCATATGTATTCGGAATGGCAAGGGTTCCGCTGCTGTTTGTGCCAATAGTATTGCCTATAATCAGGTTGTTATTGCAGCCTGCGCCAAAAACAGGAATACCGTAAGCCACATTGCCCGAAACAAGATTACCTCCCCCGGAAGAGTAACTTCCAATGGTATTATATTTCGAGGCTCCTTCAATAGAAATACCATCATAATTACGTAGCGCATAAGTTCCCGTCCTGTCAACCCCCACATAATTACCTGCAATGACATTAGAATCAGCATTCGCCACACGAATACCAATATGGTTGTTGCCCGAAACAATATTGCGCAAAGCAGCCGTATTTCCTCCAATGATAGTATGCTTAGGACCGCCCAACACCTCAATGCCTATGTAATTTCCAAGCGTATCCATAGCGCTATAATTGGTTCCTATATAATTACTTGTAATCACATTGTTGCGAGCCAAGGTCCCCGTCACTTGAACACCATAAATAAAGTCGCTGATAATAAAACCCTTGATAACACAGCCCGATACATTAAAAATATGAAAACCAAAGTCAATGACTCCAATGCCATTCAGCATAATTTCAGGTCCGTTCGGATTGGTATTGCCTTGATTAGTAGTTTGAGTGCTGCCATCAATGGTGATATTGCCTTGTGTGATATAAGGCATGGTGGACAAAGGCGTTATAGTCCAAACTCCGGTGCCAGCATTGTAACCGCCATCCGAAGTCGGTATATTAAACGTGATGAAATGGGAAGCAGCAGGGGTGGCGTTGGCGGTAGTGATAGCGTTCCGCAATGAACCATTGCCTGTGTCACCCGTGGTAGTAACAATAAAGGTAGTGGCGCATGCTATTTTGACAATAATACTGAATAGAATAAAAATATATATCTTCCTCATAATAAATTATCTTGTGATGATTAACTTCATGCTTTCTTTATATATATTATCTGAAGAAATTTCTATAAAATAAACCCCAACAGGATAACTTTCGATATTAATTTTCCTTGAATTATTTCCTGCGTATATGGTTTCTGACAGAAGGCATGTCATAAATCTACCATCCATAGCATAAAGGTATGCAGTAATTTGCTGTGGCGAAGCCAATGAAAACTCCATGAAGAAATCGTTGTTGGCAGGGTTAGGATATAGGTTGAAACTGCTTTCATACAAACTGTTAACCTTAATACCTGAAATAATGCTTGAGTTGGGTGAGAACTCGGAAGTATTGCCAAACACATCTGTGGCTGTAGCAACCAACTTTTCTCCTGCCACTGCTCCCGTAAAGGCAGTAAACCAAAGCCCTGTAGCATCAACAACAGCATTTCCTAAGTATTGCAACGCCTGACCATAGCCCAAAGTGTCTCCAACACTCTTAAAAATCTCGACAACTATCCCTTGCGGACTGATGTAGTTATAATCAATCGTGCCATTCAACCAAAGTTTCCCATCCGCAGGATTATAAATCGTGGAAGTGAACACGGGGCTGTTCATCATAAGGTTAGGACCGCCATCTGCATCACCAATGTCATTGGTATTGAATCCAAAAGGAAAAATGTCTATACCAATCATGCGATTGTGATGTATGGCATTCTGCGAAAGCGTATTATTCACAGTCGTATTATCTAAAATCACAACGCCAACGGTATCGTTATACGCTATAGTGTTCGATTTTACGAGATTGTTGGAAGCTCCTTTGAGGATAGCAATGCCCGCACCACCATTTCCAAAGTCAGTTGTGCCGTCAGTGGTTCCAATCCAATTATTCATGATTTGATTGCTGTCGGCATGTTCAAAAAGTATGATTCCCATGTACTTGTTCTTGCAGATAATGTTGTTCGAAATCACATTCTGACGAGGATTTGTAGCAATGCCAATGCCATTATAATTGCCTGGCATGGAAGCATTCACAGAACCTATCTGATTCCCCGTGATAATGTTGTGGTCGGTGCCCAAATCAGCAATTTCAATGCCATCATAATAGTTTCCGGTGATGATATTGCCTTCGCCGGCTGCAGTGCCTCCAATAGTATTATAGCGTGTTCCGGCAGCAATAATCACACCGATATAATTGGGAATAGTATCCGTAGCCGTTGCATTGGTGCCGACTTTATTTCCTTTGAATTCATTGTAATTGGTCCCCGTGGTGACAAAGAAAATCCCATAACTTTTGTTGCCCGAAAGCACATTGTTATTAATCACATTATGATTTGAGCCACCATCAACACAAATGCCGGTCGCGTTCGAAAGTTTCAGGTTTCCACTAACATCCGTCCCGATATAATTGCCCGAAGTGTTATTGTAAGAGCTATTTCCATAATAAACCAATCCATAAACCCGATTGCCGGAAATAATATTCCGCTCGCCTGCACCTGAGCCGCCAATGATATTATATTTGGAAACGGTATTCAGTTCGATGCCATTACCCTGAATGGCAGAATCCCCATTCATAAAACTGCTTGTGCCGCTCACATCGGGTCCTAAGAAGTTTCCGTAAACACTATTGCTATCGCATGCTTCAATGTAAACCCCAATTTCGAGGTTGCCGGAAATGATGTTGCGGTCTCCTAAGGTCGTGCCTCCGATAGTATTGTGATTGCTTTTGCTCTTAAACATTACCCCCGTATGATTGCTCAAAAAGTTATTTCCATTGATATCAGTGCCGATATAATTTCCTTTGATGACATTGTTTCGAGTCCCCGTTCCGTTCAAAACAATGCCCGCTTGAAGATTCCCTGAGATAATATTACGCTTTGAAGCTGTATTTCCACCGATAATACTGCTATTTGCTGCGGCTAAAATAATGCCGTTACCATTAGAGATAGTATCCATGCCGGACACATTTGTTCCAATAAGGTTGCCTATGATTTGCGTCCCCGAAGATGCCGTTCCGTTGATAACGATGCCTCCTGCTGTATTGCCTGAAATAAGATTTTGGTCGCTTAGAGTGCTTCCGCCAATGACAGTATTTGCAGCATTATCAATAGCTACACCATAATAGTTGGGATTCTTAGAAGTGCCCAAAGGGTTGGTTCCGATTTTGTTTCCTGTAATAAAATTGCCATTCGAAGCTGTTATCGCAATCCCGGCTGATGCGTTACCCGACACCATATTATTCGTGATATAATTTAAGGAGGCTCCATTGCTAATGCCAATGCCATATTGATTCGCATCGGGGAGGGTGCCATCGAAATTGGTGCCCGCATAAACTTCGGTGATGGTATTGCCCGTAGTACCATAAATCAGGATGCCATACACAAAGCCCGTGATGCCCAAGCAACGGACCTTATTATTCAAAGAAGCAAGTATTATGCCCGTATTTATCACATCATTTCCATTGATAAATACTTCGGGACCATACGGATTGGTGTTGCCATAGGTGGTTTGCGATACGCCATTGATATAGGTGTTGCTGCCCGTAACATAAGGAAGCTCCGTGGCAACTGTGATGGTCCAAACGCCTGTGGTTAGGTTATAAGCAGGGTCGGAGGGCAGGAGATGAAACGCAATAGTATCCGCACCGGCATGAGAATTCGCACTCGTGATAGCTTCTCGCAATGAACCAACACCGATATCGGCAGCAGTCGTCACGGTATAAGTTGTTGCCCTCAATATCGTGGGAATAAAGATCACAGCAACACAAAAAAGGAATTTAGTGAGTAGATTATTTGACATGGGAGAGCTTTAAATGAAAAATTAAAAATGAAAAATGAAAAATGAGAAGTGAAATCAAAAGTACCTTTGTAGCTGCAACATGAAACTCTGAACTCTAAACTATGAACTATGAACTCGGAACTAAGAACTCTGAACTCGGAACTATGAACTAAGAACTTCTACGACTTTGGCATTATTAACTAGCACATCAAGCTTCAGTTTTAATGCTTTTAGGGCGCCTTTTTTAGCAGCTTTCTTTGGATTCCAAAAGCTGCCGCCATAACCTTCCGCGTTAGCTTTGATAGAGTTTTCGGCTATCACTTTGCCTTCTTTGTCAAACACTTCCATGGTGACGAAACAATACAAATCGGCTTTCATGTAGGTGTCGGTTTTCCATTCGTGGAGGCAGATATAGACTTGTTTGTCGGCTTGGGTAGTGCGAAGCTCAGCGATGACGGCGTCTTTGGATAAACCTGAACGTGTGACGATTTTATGAACGGTGTTACCATTCTTTTCTAAAGCATTACAGACAATGCCAAGCATATCATCGGCTACGGGTTTGCCTGATTTTGTTGTGATGTCATAAGGGATGCCAACGCCGGAGCGCATGCTGCCACAAAAGGTGGCGGACTTAGAAGCATTGACCACATAATGACGTTGGTCGTGGATGGCGATGGCAATAGGGGTAGTGCTCTTGATGGGAGAGGTTAAAACCACTTCGTGATAGGGATGTTTGTTACCAAATGCGAACATAATTTTTGTTTTTTAAGTTGATTAATAATGAATTGATTTGATTTGATTGGTTGAATTTTTCTTACTTTTTGTTGTGATGAAACGGGAGTGCAAATATACAAATAAATAGTGAGCAGAAAGCACATAATTATAAAATGTAATCGAATGATATAAAATTAAAAATTTGACAGGCAAAATAGGGGGGATGGGTTGGAGGGGTGAAATTGGGAGGAATTGAACGCAGATGACGCTGATTTTTATGATTTAGGAATGATTTTGTTAGGAAGTTGATGGGAATTTGATGGAAATTGGTAGGTTTTATGTAGAAAATTGATGGAAATAGATGCGGACGGGTCCGCAATAAGCGTTGACGGGTCCGCAATGAGCGTTGACGGGTCCGCAATAAGCGTTGACGGGTCCGCAATAAGCGTTGGAAGCTCCGCAATAAGCGTTGACGGGTCCGTAATAAGCGTTGGCGGCTCCGCAATAGACGTCGGCGGATTGTTTTTTTATGAAAAATGATGTTTTTTTACGTTTTTTTGCATTTTAATGAAAAATAAAATTGTGGATTCATTTATTATTTCTATTTTTGTGCCGTACTTTTATTTATTAATCATAAAAAAAATAGCTATGGCAGAAAGAAAAGAAGATAAGCCTTTGATGGGCGATATTTTAAACGCTAACGGCACACGTGATTTACCGGATTTTACTGATTATTCGGAAAGATTTGATGAAGATTATTTTTTAGCACATAAGGCTAAGATAGAGGAAGTGAGGAATTTGCCTAAAGTGGAGGTGAAGACAGGTCAGAATAAGAAGTTTACGGAGGATTTGTATAAGACGACGGATTCGTTGCAGCAGCCTGCAAGGTTGTTGGAAGGTTATGTGAAACATGCAGGGGGTTTGTTGGATGTTCCTGTGAAGAATTTTGGGATTCATGAGATGAGAGAGAGTATGAGAAAGAAGGATTTGGAGGCTCTGAGTGGAGATTTGGCAGTTGTGAATGAGAATATTGAGAATAATAAGACAGTTTTGTTGAATGAAGGTTTAAAGCAAACAGCTATTACAGCCTTTATAAATTTGAAGACTGAGATTGATGAGGAGAATGCACAGCAGGAGTTGAATAAGGAGGCAAGGGGTTTGTTGGTTGAGGCGAATGATAAGGTTTATGCTGAGTTGGATGCGATTAATGATGATATTTTGGATGCTGGAAAACGGATTTATAAGGGAGTTAGTCAAGCGAAGTATGATGATTATGTGAAGGAGAAGATTATGGCTCGGATTAGGCATACAGGAGGGGGCGGGGCGCCGGATGAGCCGCCTGTGGAGTAGTTTGGAGTTCCTAGTTTAGAGTTCCTAGTTCAGAGTTCCTAGTTCGGAGTTTGGGAGGGGAATGAAAAATTAAAAATGAAAAACCCCAAACCCCTCCCGAC
>CAIOJS010000345.1 GCA_903858655.1 uncultured bacterium
AAGATGATATTCAAACATACATCCAAGAACTTCAACGTATCTGGACTACATTGTTTGACAGAAATGATGTTGCTGTCAACGCATTAAGAGATTTTCTTGCTATAAATGGCGACTTGTCTAGATTTCAAGATGCAATTCTTGGAATGCCAAAACTAGAACCATAAAGGTTTGTAAATTTGCACTTCTCGGTTTCCCATGGTACGCTGTGTAAACTGGCTACTGATTTATTGACCATATCAATATATGAAGAAAGCTATCAAAATCCTCTTGGAAGATATCAACCTCTGGCGGGAGGGATGGTTCCATTATATTGAACGGAAATTAAAACGGTGGGGGACAGGGTTTGAGATGCAGAAAAATATAGTTGTAGATATTTTGATGGCCCGAAGAGGCACGTATCAACGGCCGTTTTTGATGATATCACTAGGTATTATTCTTGTTACCGGCGTATTGAGCGCGCCCATTATTGCCAATGCGTATCCGGGATCCGTTGGGAACCAGTTGGCACAATATACGCCATCATCTGCTGTTGCCACGTCATTAGATTTTTCGGATTATGGTATTCAGACGCAGGTTTCCCAGAAGCCCCGCGATCAAGTGGTGAGCTATACGGTTGTGAAAGGGGACACTCTTTCAACGGTGGCCGAGAAGTTTGGCGTTTCGACCGACACGATCCGCTGGGCAAATGATTTAACCAGTGATGATCTTGCCATTGGAGATACTCTAAAAATTCCGCCGGTTTCAGGTATCGTCTATAAGGTACAAGAAGGCGACACAGTGCAGAGCATCGCGAAAAAATATAAAACCGACGCGCAAAAAATCGTTGATTTTCCGTTTAATGACTTTTCGGATCTTGATACATTTGCGCTTAATGTTGGTCAGACGCTCATCGTCCCTGATGGGGTACCGCAAACTGCTGCTGCTATTGTTTTTTCACCGCCGTCATTCCTTTCCTCTCCCGTGGGAACAGGACAGGTATTGTGGCCAACCAACGGCGTGATTACCCAGTACCCGATTTGGTACCACATGGCGTTTGATATTGCCAATCCATCGGAGCCCGGCGTTATGGCCGCAACAGATGGTATTGTTTTGATCCCTCCATTTGATCGGTATGGATATGGAAATCACATTATTGTTGACCGCGGCGGCGGATTTTCAACACTCTACGGGCATCTTTCGGAAATTTATGTTCGAACTGGTGATCGGGTAACCCGCGGGGAGGTTATTGGTAAAATGGGCTCAACGGGACGTAGTACCGGTCCGCACTTGCATTTTGAAACAAGAATCAATAATTCTCCCGTTAATCCCACACAATTTTTCCAGTAGGGATTATCGAATAATTTCTGAGTCAAACCATTGTTCCTGAAAATGGATTGCTGTCAATATCTGCTTATCAGACATCATTGTGTTATTTGGTACCACTATTAGTTTATCGTCATCATCGTTTTTCCGGTGGGCGATAGCGATGCAAAATCCTTTTGCAATTTTTAAAGGCTTTTGAATACCGAGATAATAAGCATCTAAATATTCTCCATCTGGTGCTTCCACGCCATCAATATACCCGTAATTTACTTCATAAATAAAATCATGACCTGGATGTTTTGAGCCAATTGGACGGTCTATATATACCGTTACTTTTTTGCCAAGATACTGTTTAGCAAGCTCAAAAGATTTTGAAGATTTATTC
>CAIOJS010000346.1 GCA_903858655.1 uncultured bacterium
ATCTCATAGACTACTTTGCCTATACCCGCAAATGCGGGATGCCATCTCATAGACTACTTTGCCTATACCCGCAAATGCGGGATACTATATAGCAATATTTTAATCTTACAATGGCAATAATCAATACTATCAAATGATTATTTTGGGTAAGCTTTTTTATGGTTGGATTGTTGAAATGTCTTCTTCTTAGTGTTTCTTAGTGTTCTCCGTGCCTCCGTGGTTTCCTCTTGGAGCTTGGAATTTGGTATTTGGAGCTTGGTATTTGGATCTTTGTCGCCTAAAAAGTATTCGTAAACCCAAAATGTATCTTCCCCTGCTTAAACGAAATCGCCTGCGAGAACTCACTTCCCAAAGCATAATAGATAGAAAACATTCCTATCTTCGTATCAAACGCTGCTCCTGCCCCAAAACCATAAGGCGTGTCGTGCACAAAACTCTTTTGCGTCCGTTTCTCATAATAAGCCCCATTAAAAAACACCGCAAAGAACGAATTCCGCTCAAACAAATACCGCAACTCCACCAACAAGGTCGTGAAATAAGAAGCCCGCAACGACTCCTCATCAAAGCCCCGCAAAGACCGCAACCCACCAAAGCGAAACAGCTCATTGTCAAACAAACTATGATTGATCAGATAGCCATTATCGCTATTCAGCAGCAAAGTCGTCTTCTTAAACATCGGCACATACACACTCCCATTAAAAACCATCTTCACCTGCGTTGATTTCAGCGCAATACTATCATACAAAGCCGCCTGAATCGCGTCATTCCTACTAATCTTCTTCACCCCCTGCCGCCGCCGAGAAATAAATCGCATGTCCCCGTGTCGGATTCGGTTTATAATTATACTTTTCCACATTCACTTCCGCACCAAACAAGTTCGCCTTCACATCCGCGAAATCGGGCAGCACCGTCATCGTCTCAAAGCCCGTTGAACTCAGCAACCGCGACGAATAAATGTCTGCAAATGCCTTCACATAATTCTGTCCGCTAAAGAAATACTGCACCCCTACGTTATGTTCCACCGTCAAATACGACGTATCCTTTTTAAACAAGATAAACTTATAATTGATGCCGAAAGGTGTGCCAAACAAATACGGATAAGCCAAATTAATTTTCAAATCTTGCGTCCCTTTTGAGATGCTACGCCAATCCAAGTCAATAAATTCGCCATGCCCGAACGCATTCAACAAAGACAACTTCAATTCACCGTTGATCAACACCTTCCCCGTCGTCCTATTGTTTGGCAAAACGCCTAAAACTCCATAAAAACGACTTGCTTTTTTCTTATCAAGATAAATATACACCCGTGCTTTATCCTCCGTGAACAAAACTTCGGAGGGCTTCACCTCATTCCCAAAAGCCAAATCCCGCAAACGACTGTCTATGCGCCCCACCTGCGATTCATCGTACAAATGACCGGGTTTTATACCTATATAATGATAGATATACCCGCGTGAAATCCTTCCATTGCCTTTCATCACGATGCTATCTACCGTAATTTTATGATGCTTCTCAAAATGAATAGCAGCCTCCACCCTATCATCGCCAATCGCAACGCTATCTAAGGCAAATGATGCAAAAGGATAACCATTGTTTTCGCAATAGCCGATAAGCTTCTCCGATAACTTAAGGATTTCCTCATATTTAAACGTCTTATCCCGATAGCTTTTCTCCTTAAACCCCACTTCATTCATCAAGTACTTATCCAAATTGCCCTTACGCAGCCGAATATTTTGATAGATGTCGCCCACATGAAACAAAGCCCTAACATGCAAGGAATCCACTATCAAAGAATCAATACTTGCTGCCAAATACCCTGCTTTCAGGTAGCTCAATAACAGATTTTGTGCCGCCCCAATAGCTTCTTCTTTCGAACTAAAGAGCCTTGCCTGTCCTTTCTTTAGGGATATAGCTTGTGCCGAATCCGTAATAACTATTTTCAGATGTACATTCCGCTGCGCTGCCAACTCTGTTGAGAAAAGCAAAGCAAACATCATGAAAACTATTATGACTGATCTTGACATGAATGTCTCCTGTTAGTCCACCGACCAATCAATAGGCGATTTGCCCATAGATGTCAATATCTCATTGGTTTTGGAGAAATGTTTACAGCCAATAAACCCGCTATAAGCCGAAAACGGTGATGGATGCGCTGCTTTCAGTATATGATGCTTCGAAGTATCTATTAAAGATTCTTTGCCTTGCGCGAATTTCCCCCATAAGAGAAAAACAATACCTGTTTTTTGCTCCGAAAGATTACGTATCACAGCATCCGTAAACCTTTGCCACCCGAATTCTTGGTGTGCATTGGGTGTATTTGCCCTCACTGTCAACGATGCATTGAGCAACAGCACACCTTGTTTCGCCCATTTCTCAAGATTGCCTATCACAGGAATAGGAATCCCCAAATCGCTATTGATTTCCTTGAAGATATTCTCCAAAGAAGGAGGCTTTTTGATGCCTGTAGCCACCGAGAAGCACAATCCATTTGCCTGCCCCGCCCCATGATATGGATCTTGACCTAATATAACCACCTTCACCGCATCAAAAGGAGTATAATCAAAAGCAGCAAAAATCTGTTGCCCGGGAGGATAAACAACGTATTGTTTTTTCTCCTCCACCAACTTACTCTTCAAGGCAGCGAAATACTCCGAATCAAATTCGTTTTGTAAGACATGTTTCCAGCTTGCTTCAATCGCCGGATTTATATTTGACATAGTATATAATTTTTCCACTACAATAAACGTTATAAAAGCGTATATAATATTATTCAACAAAAATATGTTAGCAAGTTTTGATACTTAGCATATTCTATGTCCATTTTTTTTATTACTTTTGCAAAATCAAATCACATTAAAACACATTTAAACCATGAAAAAATTTATTGCCATCATCATTCTTGTATTCACAGTTGCCATCACGATATCATCGTGTAAAACTGTATCAAATTGTGGTGCCTATAAATCTCATTTGTCACATTCAAGATATTAATATTATGAAAAAAACAGCCATTGTTATCGTTTTGGTAGTTATGTTAACTACGATTCTTGCTTCATGCAAAACACATCAACTTTGTCCTGCATACGGCAAAGCCACCAAAGCAAAAACTGAAAAACGCGGATAAGAAACGTTTTTTACTTATAAAAACGCATCCGGTTTTTAGTTTCTTTGTTTCAATTTTATTGCTATGTACCGTTTCCGGAACATATTTTTATTAATAGTCATACTATTTCTAAGCACTAATGTTTTTGGACAATCGGAACCAAGTATAGACAACAAGATACTGTTTCGTAAAGAACAAACGGGTTCCATTATGGTTCATTCCGGAGGTTTCGGAATTGGCTACCACAATGGAAAATCCGTGACTTTTCTGCGGAAGTTTATGTGGGAGATTGAAGCTCTCAGCATCAAACATCCCAAAGAATATAAGGTAAGCTCTTATTACCAAAACTCAAAGAATTTTATCTTCGGCAAGCTTAATAGCTTTTATACCATACGTGGAGGAGTCGGACAACAACATGTTTTAAACCGAAAACCATATTGGGGCGGTGTTGAAGTTCGTTTGTTTTATTATGGTGGCATTTCATTAGGAATCACCAAATCGCAATACCTTA
Organism: uncultured bacterium; assembly: GCA_903858655.1. Lineage (GTDB taxonomy): Bacteria > Bacteroidota > Bacteroidia > Bacteroidales > CAIWKO01 > CAIWKO01. The sequence goes on from CAIOJS010000346.1 coordinate 3,615, forward strand.
ATATTGTAAAATTTAATGAAGTCACTGGCGAGTCCTATTTGGTTCAAGAGCGTTTTGATCCCGCTGTTCATGCCATCACGGACATTTATAGCAAAGGTTCATTTTTTAAA
>CAIOJS010000347.1 GCA_903858655.1 uncultured bacterium
AAGTTTTATTACCACGCCAGATCATGAGGCTTTTCTAAGAAGTAAAGAATGGAAAAGAGCAGATGAATTGACTTTTGGGGATCAATTAATGGCTTTTAATAAATTAAAGCCAAATATTCATTTTAACCAAGATTTACCATTCAAACAAACGATAGCTTACAACCAGAAAAAACAGTAACTATTTCAGTGAACATTGTTGAAGATTTCTCAAAATTAACTCCTGAGCAATTACTGAATGCACCTAAAATTAAATTCGAAAATCCTACTTATGATTTTGGAACCATTAAACAAGGTGACAAAGCTGAATATGATTTTGTATTCACCAATGTTGGAAAAAGCGAATTAATCATCAGAAAAACTAAAGGTTCATGCGGATGTACAGTTGGTACACCTGAAAAATCTAACTTAGCACCGGGCGAAAGCAGCAAAATGCACGTAACCTTTAACTCAGCCGGTAAATCAGGCGAGCAAACTAAAACTGTTACGGTTACTTGTAATGATCCTGCCAACTCAGCAGCAATGGTTACCATCAAAGGAAAAGTTGAAGTACCACCTGCTCCTGCTCCTACACAACAAGGAACATCTACACCACAAGGAACACCAACTCATTAATAACCTTATAAAAAAGTCCCGCTTCAAGCGGGACTTTTTTTTTGCCCATTCTTTTCTACTTTTCGATAGGCATATTAAAAGTGAGATACTATTATAAATTCCATACGAGGAAAGATTCGCTTCGATAGTCTTGCAGCGGACACATAATTTGCTTGCTTAGATAATCACAAAATATCCTTTTCTATTATAATCTTCTCTTCTACGCAATAAAAAAAGCCGTCCTAATGCAGAACGGCTTTCTTCATTTTTTCAAACTAATTTATTTTTTCTTCACTACTTTCTTTACTGCTGGTTTTGCTTTTGCAGCAGGTTTCTTAGCAGCAGGAGCAGCCTTTTTATCTTTGATTGCAGCTTGAGCAGCAGCCAAACGAGCTATAGGCACGCGGAAAGGTGAACAACTAACATAGCTAAGACCTGTCTTGTAACAGAATTCCACTGAAGCAGGGTCGCCGCCTTGTTCGCCGCAAATACCAACTTTAAGGTCTTTGCGCGTGGCGCGTCCTTTGGCAACAGCCATTTCTATCAATTGACCTGTTCCGTCTTGATCTATGGTTTGGAACGGATCAGCGGCTAAGATTTTCTGGTCTAAATATTCGTTCATGAATCCACCAATATCGTCGCGGCTAAAGCCAAAGGTCATCTGCGTTAAATCGTTGGTGCCAAACGAAAAGAACTGGGCTGTTTTTGCCATACGGTCGGCTAATAAACATGCACGTGGAATCTCAATCATCGTACCATACAAATAATCTATTGATTTCACCTTGAATTTCTCACAAACTTCGGCGTAAACCTTGTCGGCTACCTTTTTGGTAACATCCAATTCGCCAACTTCGCAGGTAACAGGAATCATAATCTCTGGCTTGGGATGATGACCTTCATTGATAAGTTCTAAAGAAGATTCAAAGATAGCACGGAATTGCATCTCCGAAACTTCAGGATACGTAACACTCAAACGAACGCCACGATGTCCCATCATAGGGTTGTTTTCGTGCAATGCTTCGCCACGTTTTGCAACGGCAGCCACATCAATCTTAAGCTCTTTCGCTAACTCTGCTTGCTTTTCAGGACTCTGAGGAACAAATTCGTGCAAAGGAGGATCCAAAAGGCGGAAGGTTACGGGCAAAGTGTCCATAGCCAACAAGGTAGCCTTAATATCTTTCTTTACAAAAGGATACAATTCGTTCAGAGCTTTTTTACGTTCTTCTAAAGTATTACTCAAAATCATCTTACGCAATGCCAACAAAGGTTTTTCGGAACCAACACCATAAAACATGTGTTCGGTGCGGAACAAGCCGATTCCCTCTGCACCATAATCGCGTGCAATCTTAGCATCTTCGGGTGTTTCAGCATTGGTGCGAACTCCCATCGTGCGGAATTTGTCAACGATTTTCATATACGCTTTGAAACGTGGATTCTCAGAAGCATCCATCAGCTTCAAGCCCGTTTGATAAACAAAACCTTTGGTTCCGTTCATGGTAACAACATCTCCTTCTTTCAACACTATGTTAGTGCCTTCAACCTTTGCGGTCTTCGAAACAGGGTCAACATGAAGTTTGCCGGCACCAACGATGCAGCATTTGCCCCATCCACGTGCCACCAAAGCAGCATGGGATGTCATCCCGCCACGAGCAGTCAAAATACCCACAGCAGCGCGCATACCTTCAACATCTTCAGGATTGGTTTCCTCACGGATGAGTATCACCGTCTTTCCTTGACGTTCCCATGCCACAGCATCTTCAGCAGTAAACACCAACTGACCTACAGCAGCACCCGGACCGGCTGGCAAACCTTTCACCAACACCGACACCTTCTTCTCTTCGGCTGGGTCGCAAATCGGATGCAAGAGTTCGTCCAACTGAGCTGGCTCAACACGCATTACGGCGGTTTTTTCGTCTATTAGTTTTTCTGCCAACATATCCATAGCCATGTTCAAAGCAGCGGTCCCTGTACGTTTTCCGGCACGACATTGTAGCATATAGAGTATTTTCTCTTGTATGGTGAACTCAATGTCGAGCATATCTTTATAGTTCTTCTCCAAAATCGTCCGTATTTTGTCAAGCTCGGTATAAGTCTTTGGCATTTGCTCTTGCATGCTCATCAGATGCTTGTTCTGGTCGTTCTTTGTATCATCATTCAATGGGCTGGGAGTGCGAATTCCGGCAACCACATCTTCGCCTTGCGCATTGATGAGCCATTCACCATAAAATAGGTTTTCACCTGTGGCAGGGTTACGCGTAAACGCAACGCCTGTAGCCGATGTGTCGCCCATATTGCCAAATACCATCGCTTGAACATTCACCGCAGTACCCCAATCATCAGGAATACCTTCAATGCGACGATAAGAGATTGCTTTCTTGCCATTCCAACTTTTGAAAACAGCTTTGATACCTCCAAACAATTGCTCTTTCGCATCATCGGGAAACGCTTTGCCTATCTCTTGCTTGATTCTTTTTTTGAATTCATCTGCCAAAAACTTCAAATCGTCAGCGCTGAGTTCAGTATCTTCTTTAACTTTTTTAGATTTTTTGTATGCATCCAACATATCGTCCAGTTTCTTGCGGATGTTCAAGTCAAGCCCTTCAGCTTTGTCCATAACCACATCAGCATACATCATAATCAACCTACGATAAGAATCCCACACAAAGCGCGGGTTGTTGGTTTTTTTGATTAATCCCGGAATCGTGGCAGTGCACAATCCAACGTTCAAAACCGTGTCCATCATGCCTGGCATAGACGAACGAGCGCCCGAACGACAGGACAGTAGCAATGGATTCGTAGCATCGCCATATTTCATAGCCATCTCCGATTCCACCATTTTCATTCCATTCCAAACTTCATCGAACAATGATTTTGGCAATTCGCAATTGTTTGCGTAATAAGCAGTACAACATTCTGTAGTAATGGTCAATCCGGCTGGAACGGGCAACCCAAGGTTCACCATCTCAGCCAAGTTAGCTCCTTTACCACCTAGCAGGTTTTTCATATCTGCCTTTCCATCGGCTTTTTTACCACCGAAATAATAAACGTACTTTGTTTTGTTTTCTTTCGACATTCTTTTATTCCTCCTTTTGATGTAAATTAGTTAATATTTTTTATTGAAAATGAGGCTGCAAATATAAAACTTTTTCAGTATTCACAGACGATTTTTTTTATTTTTCTGCATGATTTTTTTAAAGATGGCTCTATTGTTCAATTGTTGGATTGTTCCTTCAATTGAATCTAGAAACCAATCTTCTTATTCGTAACTTGTCCCGCACACGAAGTGTCGGGGTTCGCATATTCGTAATATCTTCGTAATTCGTAATTTGTCCATTCGTAATTCGTAGGGATCTTAACCTTGGAATTTGGTATTTGGAATTTGGAGCTTGGTTCTTAATTCTTTGGGCGCATCCCCCTTTGAAAAAAAGGGGGTCGGGCTTTCCTCTCCAATTCCTCGCGCCTGAAAAGCGGCGCTGTGGGATTTCCGTTACAATCCCTTGCGCGGAGGCTAACAGTCTGACTTTGAATCAAAATACTACGTCCGGATAACATTAGAACGATCAATATTATTTTTGATATTTCATGCAAGATTATTTTATATTTTTTGATTTCTCAATCTCTGCATTATAATAATTATACAAATACTCATATATTACTAGTTCGTGTAAATTTTGTTTAGTTCTGAATAGGCGATTACAAAACATATGCAAGTAACTATTAATTAAACTTTCTAACGGTATTTGTAATTTTTGATTATAATTTAAAATGAGAATTTCTTCTATAACACTCTTTATAGCATTTGATTTTTCAGTAATCAAATGTAAAGCAGAAGCTATATTTTGATTTTGCT